>JARDZH010000242.1 GCA_029240955.1 Pseudomonas sp.
TGCTCGTCGGCGGAAAGACCGCCACTGTTGGACGGGATACCGCTGGGTGCCGACGCCGCCGGCGCGCTGTAGGTATTGGACGGAGCAGTAGTGATCGGCGCCTGATTGACCGGCGCGGTATCAATCGGCGGACTGTCGACGCTGAACGGCGCAGGCGCCGACGGCGTATAGACCTGACTCGACTGGCCGGCGCCCGGCACCATCACCACCACACCCGAATCCTGTGGCACTGCTTGCGGCTGGGCCTGAACGGTCCGGGTCGTGTACGTCGTGCTGCTACTGCGCGAGGCGGATACGCGCTCGCCGTTGGAGACTTTGGAGCTCGAGTCCACCACTGGAATCGAGCCACGCTGAACGCTGGCGCAACCGTTGAGCAGGGCCAGGGCCGTTAAAGCCGGAATCCAGAATTTATTCACTTCAAACCCTCATTGCTTAGTTCAACCAGCCCTTGACCCAGTCCATCACCTCGGTGGCAGGTGCCGGAGCACCGCCGCAGGTCGCGCCGGGTTGGGGCTCACTGCCGCGAATATACGGCATCTGCACCGCGTTCGGGCAGGAGGAATCGGAGCCCTGCCCGGTCTGAGCATCAACCCACGCCTGGGTCACGTTGTCGGGCATGGCCATATCAAGCGGCAGCGGGTCGGCCTTGCGCATGAAGTTGGTCCAGACCTGCAAGGCGCCGCTGGCACCGGTGAACGGCGTCTTGCCGTTGTCGTCACGGCCCATCCAGACCACCGCCAGCAGGTCCTGACTGAAACCGGCGAACCAGCTGTCGCGCGAATCGTTACTGGTGCCGGTTTTGCCCGCCAGATTCAGCGAGCCCGGCAATACGCTGTAGACCGACTTGGCCGTACCTTCACGCATCACCCGTTGCATGGCGTTCTGGACCAGATAAATCGCACCCGGATCGAAGCGCTGTTCGATCTGGAACGGATAACGCTTGAGCGGCTCGCCTTCGGCAGTGAGCACGCTGCGAATGCCGCGCATCGGCGTGTTGAAGCCGCCGCTGGCAATCGTCTGATACATAGTCGCCACTTCCATCGGCGTCAGCCCGCCAGCGCCCAACAGCATCGAGGGAAATTGCGGCCACTCGCGGCTTACGCCCAGCTTCTTGAGGGTCTTGAAGACGTTGGGCAGCCCCAGATCCAGACCGAGCTTGGCAGTCGACAGGTTGTAGGAGTGCGCCAGCCCTTGGTACAGAAAGATGTTGCCGTGAGAGCGGCGGTCGTAGTTCTGCGGCTTCCAGA
Organism: Pseudomonas sp.; assembly: GCA_029240955.1. The sequence continues at coordinate 1,248 of JARDZH010000242.1, forward strand.
CCTGACCGTCGGCGCCTTTGACCTGAAACGGTTCGTCCGACACCCAACTGGTCAAGGTGTACTGGTTCGACCGCTCCAGCGCGGTGAGGTAAATCGCCGGCTTGACCAGAGAACCTATTGGCCGAACAGCATCGATCGCGCGGTTGAACCCGGCAAAGCCTGCCTGACGACTGCCCAGCAACGCTTGCACTTCGCCGGTTTCCGGATTGGTGACGACCATCGCCGCCTCGACTTCACCCGCACCTTTGCGGCCGGACAGACGCTTGAACGTGTCGTCCATGGCTGCCTGGGATTTCATCTGCAGAATCGGATCGAAGCTGGTGAAGATGCGCAGCCCTTCTTCGGTCAAGTCTTCGTCGCGATAGTCTTCACGCAGCTGACGCTTCACCAGGTCAAGGAAGCCCGGGAAGGAGGTGTCCGCCAGACTGCCGGTTCGGGTGACACCCAATGGCATCTTCTTGGCGGCGGCCACGACTTCGGCGGTCGCAACGCCTTGCTGCTCAAGCAGGTCCAGCACCAGATTACGGCGCTCCAGCGCACGCTCGGGATTGCGGCGCGGGTTGTAATAGGACGGGCCTTTGACCAGTCCGACCAGCATCGCCACCTGGTGAATCTTCAATTCCGACAGCGGCTGACTGAAGAAATACTGGCTGGCAAGACCAAAGCCGTGAACCGCTCGCTGACCGTCCTGGCCCACGAAGACCTCATTGAGATAGGCCTCGAGAATTTCCTGCTTGCTGTAATGCAGCTCCAGCAGCATGGACATCATCGCTTCGGTGAGCTTGCGGGTCAGGCTGCGCTCGTTGGTCAGGTAGAAGTTCTTGACCAGCTGTTGGGTCAATGTACTGCCGCCCTGACGCATTTGCCCCTGGGAGGTGTTGACCCAGATCGCCCGGGCAATCGACTTGGGCGATACGCCCCAGTGGTGATAGAAGTCGCGGTCTTCAACCGTTACCAGTGCATCGAGCAGATAAGGCGGCGCCTGATCCAGCTTGATCAGGATGCGGTCTTCGAGATTCTTCGGGTAGAGCCCGCCGATCAGCAACGGTTCGAGACGCGCCACGGCAAGCTTCGCGCCATTACCGGAAGACAGCTGGGCCACGAAGTCGCCGGAGAAACGCACGCGTATCTGCTGTGCGGGATCCGTGCCTTCATAGAACTGAAAGCCACGAGTATTCAGATCGACAGTGTTGCCGTTGACCGAGGCCGCGCCCGGGCCGTTGGCGACGCTTTCGCGCCGGTAGCCCAACGCATCGAGCTCGATGAGAAAATCATCACGGCTGAGTTTCTGCCCGACGAACAGTTCAAGCGGCCGTGCATACACTTTGGCAGGAATCATCCAGCGCTTGCCGGAGAATTTTTCCTGAACGATAGCGTCGAGGTAAACGGCAAGGCCGGCAAGCAGCACAAGGCCTACGATGCCGAGCTTCAGCCCCCAGCCCAGCCACTTGCGGAGGCTGCCGGAGGGTTGTTTTTTTGCTTTGCGGGGAGTGCGGGATCGAGTCATGGGCGCGGATTATACGCACTTTGCAAACGATCGACAGACGCCCGGCACAGCGGTTTGCAGCGCTGCGCCGAGCGGCCATAATGGCGGCCATGAGCAACTACATTTCTCTCATCCTTGAAGGATCGTCCGTGAGCCAGTCATTGATTGCAGCCCTGCAGAACCCGGCCCTGTTTGCGCACCCTGTGGAGGGTTTTCAGGTCATCGAGACCCACATTTCGTGGGTCCTGCTCACCGGTCCCTACGTGTATAAATTCAAGAAGCCGGTCAACTTCGGCTTTCTGGATTTCACCAGCCTGGAGTCACGCGGACACTTCTGTAAGGAAGAACTGCGCCTGAACCAGCGCCTGACCGAAGATTTGTATCTGGAAGTGATTCCAGTCACCGGCTCGGTCGACGCGCCCCAACTGGGCGGCAGCGGCGAAGTCATCGAATACGCCCTGAAAATGCGCCAGTTTCCCCAGGACGGCTTGCTCAGCACGCTGCAGGCCAACGGCGAGCTGACCACCGCCCACATTGACCAGCTGGCGCGCCAGATCGCTGACTTCCACCTCGAAGCGCCGCGCGTCAATGCCGACAATGTACTGGGCTCGCCTGACAGCGTGATGGCCCCGGTCCTGCAGAACTTCGAGCAGATTCGCCCGTTCCTCAGCGAAGCCGCTGATCTGGCGCAACTGGCAGCGTTGCAAGCCTGGGCAGAGTCGAGCTTCGAGCGCCTCAAGCCACTGCTGGCTCAGCGCAAGGCTGAGGGTTTCATCCGCGAATGCCATGGTGACATTCACCTGGGCAACGCGACGCTGATCGACGGCAAAGTGGTGCTTTTCGACTGCATCGAATTCAACGAGCCGTTCCGCATGACCGACGTGTATGCCGATATCGGTTTTCTCGCCATGGACCTTGAAGACCGCGGTCTCAAGTCGCTGTCGCGCCGACTGGTCAGCCAGTACCTCGAAGTGACGGGCGACTATCAGGGCCTTGAGGTGCTGAACTTCTACAAGGCCTACCGCGCAATGGTTCGCGCCAAGGTTGCACTGTTCAGCCTGTCCGCCGACGCCGATGGCGTTCAGCGCGCGACCACCCTGCGCCAGTACCGCAACTACGCGAATCTGGCTGAAAGCTACAGCGCCATTCCGTCGCGCTTTCTGGTGATTACCCACGGCGTGTCCGCTGTCGGCAAAAGCCATGTCGCCATGCGCCTGGTCGAGTCGCTGGGCGCCATTCGTTTGCGCTCGGACGTCGAGCGTAAACGCATGTTCGCAGGCCAGGACGCTGGGTTGTACGACGCATCGAGCAGTGAAGCGACCTATGCGCGTCTGCATGAGCTGGCCGGCCAGTCGCTGCGCGCCGGCTTTCCGGTGGTCAACGACGCTACCTACCTCAAGCGCGAGCAGCGCGAAGCCGCCGCGCAGGTTGCGGAAGTCACAGGTGTACCGTTCCTGATTCTGGACTGCGAAGCACCGCAGGCGGTGATCGCCGGCTGGCTGGAACAGCGCCAGGCCGAGAATGAAGATCCGTCCGACGCAACCCTCGAAGTCATCGAGGCTCAACAGGCCAGCAGAGAGCCTTTGAGTGCAGACGAAGGGCTGCGCAGCAAACACGTCGAGACCAACGTCAGCAGCGATCTGGACAACCTGATCGATCACCTGCGCCAGCGTCTTCCAGGGTTGTGACACAGTCGTCGAGCCGTTAGGCGGGAGGCGCTTCACGGCTCGACAATGGTGGCGATATACTGGCGCCATAATCCCAACGAAATACACGAGACCGCTATGAGCCAGCCCAAACAGATCGACTCACCGCTGTACCTGCTGCTGCGCAAGGACGACGTCGAAGGCTTCAATCAGGAGAAGCCCAGGAGCGGCACGATCGACATGGTCGGCGGCGATTTCCGTGGGCTGGATCTGCGCGATCTGGACGTGACCGGTATCGACTTCACTGACGCGTATTTCCGCTCGGCGGATTTGCGCGGCCTGGATCTGCGCAACACGCCGCTGGAAGGCGCGAGCATCGCCCATGCGCAGATCTCGGGAGCGTTCTTCCCGGCAGAGCTGTCGGCCGACGAGATTCTCATGTCGGTGAATTTCGGCACCCGCCTGCGTTACCGCAC
>JARDZH010000243.1 GCA_029240955.1 Pseudomonas sp.
CTGGGTCGTGTCGTTGATGTCGCTGCCCATGATGTTGCTCACGCGCAACATCGAGCGCCGCAAATTACTGATCGGCGTGTTCGCGGTGTTCGTCGTCAGCCACATTGTTTCAGCCCTGTCGACCAGCTTCGCCTTGCTGTTGGTCAGCCGGGTAGGCATTGCCTTCGCGCATGCGGTGTTCTGGTCCGTCACAGCCTCGCTGGCCGTGCGCATCGCGCCGCCGGGTAAACAGGTTCAGGCGCTCGGGCTGCTGGCGACCGGCACCTCGCTGGCGATGGTGCTCGGCATTCCTCTGGGCCGCATGCTTGGCGAAGCGCTGGGCTGGCGTACCACGTTCCTCTGTATCGCTGTGGTTGCGGCTGTGGTCGTGGTGCTGCTCACCAAGGCATTGCCGCTGCTGCCCAGTCAGAACTCAGGCTCGTTGCAGAGTCTGCCCATGCTGTTCAAGCGCACGCGGCTGATGGCGGTCTATCTGCTGACTGCAACCGTTGTCACGGCGCACTTCACGGCTTACAGCTACATCGAGCCCTTTACGCAGAATGTCGCGTTGCTCAGCGGTGACATGACCACCATGCTGCTGCTGCTGTTTGGCGGGGCAGGCGTGATAGGTTCGGTCCTGTTCAGCCTGCTCAGCAGCCGTTTCCCCAATGCGATGCTGATTGGCGCGATTTCGTTGATTTCGCTGTGCCTGCTGTTGCTGCTGCCGCTGTCCGGATACATACAACCGTTGAGCACACTCACCGTCATCTGGGGCATCGCGATCATGTGCTTCGGGCTGTTGCTGCAGGCCAGAGTGCTGGCGCTCGCACCGGATGCAACGGATGTGGCGATGGCGCTGTTTTCCGGCATTTTCAACATCGGGATTGGTGGCGGCGCTCTGTTGGGCAGCGTCGTGAGCAGTCAGCTGGGCGTGGCGAATGTGGGAATCGTCGGTGGGCTCTTGGCGGCCGCAGGTCTGGCGTGGTGCTGCTTGAGCACCTGGCACTTCGGCAAGACACCGGTTGCGGCTGAGGTGGAGGCGGGGGCGAAATCCTGATCGATGTGGAGTACGCCGACCAGAGCCACGCCCCGGTCGGCAATGAACGCGTCAGGCCTTGAGTCGACCGATCCACTCAAGCGACGTTCTCCAGATACAGATACCCAGAAAGTACGCCGACATCGTCAGCCACAGGCCCATCATGAACGGGCCGTTATGCGGATGGTTGATGATCAGCAAGGCGCTGCTGAACAGCCATACGGTCGTGACCGCGATATTGATCGGCATGAAGCGCCGCACGCGGAAAGGGTGCAGGAATTTCATGCGAGTCAGGGTCAATAGCGCAAGCGCGATGATGGTGATGAAGGTCAGCCATGGCTCGGGCGACAGAATGTACAGACACAGCGCAACCACGTTCCATGCTGCCGGGAATCCCTGGAAGTAGTTGTCCTTGCTCTTCATGTCGACGTTGCAGAAGCAGAACAGCGATGACACCAGAATCACCGAAACACTGAGCAGCAACGTGTAATCCGGGACCGGGATGTAGCGGTAGATGAACAGCGCCGGGATGAATACATAGGTGAGGTAGTCGATGACCAGGTCCAGTACCGAACCGTCGAAATGCGGCAGCACTGACGTCGTATTGACCTTGCGCGCCAGTGAGCCGTCGACGCCGTCGACGATCAATGCGGCACCCAGCCAGAGCAGGCAGGCTTTGGGCTCGTTGTTGAACAAGGCAATGGTTGCCAGAAACGCAAGGACCACGCCAGTGGCGGTGAAGCCATGTGCGCCCCATGCGTTGAGTCTGGCTATGCGTTGATTGGATATCACGGGGCGCTCTCCAGGAGTAATGCTTGTCAGGGTTTGCCGTAAACCTGACCGGTAACCACTATCGACCCGGTAACCGGCGAGAAGGTTCAGCGATGACTATCGCTCGTTTCCCGCTCATTTTCCATAAATCGGTGCTGCGCGTCGGCCCGCTCGTCTCCGGACTCCTGCGCTTCGACGAAACAGGTCGGCGGTTTGCCGTCGGCATTGAGCTGATTGATCAGGACCGGCTGGCCTTGCTCGTTCAGAAAAACCTGCCCGATACCCGCTGAATTCCACAGTCGCTCTCCGGCTTTGCTGTGCGCAGGGATACGCGGAACCACCTTCATCAGGCGTCGCTTGGTAAACCAGTTCAGGGGCGAACGGGGGGAGTACAGCCAGCGATTGAGCCGATCAAAGGTATCGAGCAGGCGGCGCGGAAATTCGTTTTTTATCCCGCTGCTGGTGATCTGCCAGAGGCGGGGGCCGCCGCTGCGATGACGAATCAGGATTTCGTAGACGAACGAATAATGCACGTCGCCCGACAGGATCACGTAATTGCCCGGCGTGCGCGAGTGACGAAAGATATTGAGAATGACGTGTGCCGCGCCGCGATGGGCCATCCAGTTTTCGGCGTCCACCAGCAAGGGAAAACCGCACCAGCTGAACACGCGCTGGATCGCTTCGATCAATTTGACACCGAACACCGGCGCAGCCGACACGATGATTGCCGACTTGTGATCGAGCAGCTCGTGTTGCAACTCGCTGAGCGCCTCCCAATCCAGCAGGCCGGACGGGTGATTGAAGTTGGACTCGCTGCGCCAGCGCCGAGTACGCGTATCAAGTACCACCAGCGCCGGCTCGCTCGGCAGCACGTAATGCCATTGCTGAAACCCGAGGAGCCGGGCAATCAGCGCGTCCTGAGCCGGAGCCGACCAGCGCTGGTCGGAGCGGGTCGCCTCATCGCTCAGCTTAAACGTTTGCTGGAGCACGTCGGTGAACACGTCAGGATTGTTGCCCCAACCTTGGCACAGCAAATAGGCAATCAGCGCATTGCCGATGATGCGTTTGGAAAACGGATGGTTGTAGGCGGTGTCCTCCCAGTTGGCCGAGAGGTTCCAGTCGTCGGTGATGTCGTGGTCATCGAAGATCATCATGCACGGCAGATGCGCCATGGCACGCGCGACGCCGCTCAACCCTTCCTTGAACCGGTCGACCTGTATCAGCTCTTTGTCCCAGCGTTCCTTCTCGCCAGCTTCGAAGTGCGGCGGCGTGACACTGATGAGCGTCCAGGGCGTGGGTGACCAGACCAGCAGATACATGGCGATGACTTCCGCCAGCGTCACCAGATGGTTATCGGCAGTGCTGCTGGTGAACACCGGTTTGCTCGTGCCGCCGAAGAAGCGATCGCGCAGTGTTTCGTTGCTCTTCAAGGCCGGCAGCAGGTCGGCACGCTGGTAATAGCTGGCCGGATGTCGATACAGCGCCTCGCTGTCGTCAACAATGGCACCTTCGAGTATTTCGCCGAACAGCCCAAGGCGCTCGATCAGCGCATGGATGGCGCGCAGCATCGGGCCAGCCACGTCATCGGCATAGATCTGGTCACCACTCATCATCAGCAGCGCCGGGCGGTCCAGCGGTTGCGGGTGATCCGCCAGCAAGCGGTCGACACACAGCAGACCTTCATCCGAGCTGTGATGGGGCTTACGGCAGGAGCCGTGCAGCAACTGATCGATCCGGCTGCGCACAACGAAATTCGGGTACTCCGCGCCGCTGTACAGCAAATGCGGTGCCCATTGAGCGATGCCGCCCGCCTCTCCGTCGATCAGCAGGTCGTATTCGATCAGCGTGTCGTCGGGCAGTTCGTGGTCGAGCCGGACGTCGATCAGGTGTATGAATGCTTCGCGTCCGACTGCGACCGTCTGGCATTGCTGCCCATCGAGTCTGTAGTCCGAAAATGCGCTTTCGCCCTCGGCCCGCAGTCTGAAGGTCAGGTCCAGTTTTCGCGAGCCCACCAGCCAAAGCACCACCCGACCTGATTCCTGGCGACGCAACAGCGGGCCGGCAAGAATGGAGGGAAGCGTGCAGGGTTGATGAATGGCAGTCGCAGGCGGCACGGTCATGGCTCTGGTCGAAAAGAAGCTGCGAATAGTAGCTCAGTCGCTGTGAAAAATTCCTCATGCGTAGTGGCATTAAGGCCGTTGCGGCCGGGTTCAGGAATCGATTCTGTGAATGAACCGACGCGGAATCCGGCCGTTTTGCTGCCAAGTAGGAAAATTGTTACCAAATGCCGATGAACGCGCTGCAGCCGCCGTCGTACGGGCCGATAGCTGGGTTAACGCCACCGGTTTCGGGGCGCAACACTCCCCGTAGTCCGCTCAGCCATCGGCTGTTCCATAGGTAATCAGATGAACTGGTTTTACAACGCCAAGCTCTCGACCAAGCTTTTCATTGCATTCGCGCTCTGTGCGCTCATCACGCTTGCTGTGGGCGTGATAGGCGGCCGGGGTATTGAATCCATATCCGCCAGTCTTAAAGCGGTTTTCTCCAATAACCTGGTATCGGTTTCGAGAACCAACGAAACCAAAAACAATTTCATCTCCCAGAACCGGGATCTCTACCGTTATCTGTCCGCAGCGGCAGCCAACGCACCGCAGACGTTGAAGGACGAGATTCTGGTCAGCATGCGTGAGAACCGCGCTGCCGCGGAGAAAGCCTACGCTCAATACCGCGCCCTTCCGCTGGCCGACGATGAGCGTGCTGCGGGCGATCAGATGGATCGCGACTGGCCGGCCTATCAGGCGTTGCTCGACCGCATCATGGCCAGGATCGACGCAGGCGACATTCCGGCTGCAAGGGCGCTTATCACGACCGAAATGCATCAGAGTTATCGTCAAGTGATGGACGAACTCAATGTGATGGTGAAGTCCAACGGCCGTCAGGCCAACGAAGCCGCTCTTGAAGGCACCAAGACCGAGGCCTCGGCCCGGCTCAATCTGTATGTCGGTGTCGGCCTCGGATTCCTGGCTGCTTTCATCCTCGGCATGTTTATCAGTCGCACCATCAGCCGG
>JARDZH010000244.1 GCA_029240955.1 Pseudomonas sp.
GTCATGACGTTGACGCCCGCCGAGAGTGATTTCCTGTATTCGTCGCGCTCTTCGCCGCTGACCACGAAGTCGTCTTCCTTTTCCGGTACCACCGGTACGAAGCGCACGCGAAAATAACGCTCTTTATCGCGAGCGCCCATGTACAGCAGACGCGTGCCCTGCATGCCCTGCGCCGGCACGATCAGCCGTGCCGGGCTGGCCATCAGGCCGTTTCGCGAGGCGCCATCGGCAGCGTTCACCACCGGAATTTCCTGCGGCGTACCGTCGGCGCCGTAAACGATTTCCAGGACATTGATCTTGACGAACGCCGTGGCGTCGCCGCTGTTGAAGACCCGTTTGAGATAGGTGCTTTTATCGGCATCGAGATAGTCGTACACCGTGCCGACATTGATCTGCGGCCCGGCCTGCGCCGTCAGGCAAAACAAGCTGAGCAGGCTCAGCAGCAAACTGCGATTCATTGTTTCAACTCCACTGGATTGGAAAAGGCCCTGTCTGACGTGCTCATACATCCGAATCCCATATAACGGTCACGTTGCCGCGCAGCCTGTCGGCGACGCCGGGTCTGAGCAGAAAATCGATGGCGAATGGGGTCATGTCGAAATGCAGAGTGCCGGGCTTGCGGTCGACATACAGGCCTGGCTGGAACGGACCGGCCCACGTGTTGAAGTTCAAACGATGACGGGTGACCGTCTGGCCGGGACTGCCAGGACCACTGATGCCGGGAGGCAACGACATCCAGACCTGGATATCTGTGGTGTTGCCCTCAGCACTGCCCAATCTGCACGTGTTCCCTCCGGGAGAGTTGCACAGCATCATGACCTTGAAGCGCGACGACGCTGAGATGTAGAACAGCTGATCGCGAAAAACCTGCGTCGGTTTGCGCCCACTGTCCAGCCAGGACGCCCAGCCGCCCGCCGGCTCCAGGGTTACGTTGTTGGCGCCAGGCGGAAGATCGATCTTCAGGGTGTGCTGTACGTCGAGTACGAAGTCGAGATTGAGGCTGGCATCGTCCGGGCGCAGCACCGAGCCGAAATCGAAGTCGCCAGCGGGTCCGATGCTGTAGGACATCGAACCGGTATACAAACCTGAAGACATGTTCAGCGGATTCGGCGTACGCAACTCGTAGGCAAAATCCAGAGTTTCGAACGATATGGTCGGAATCATGAACGCCGTATATTTGGTGCAGCGCGCTTCTACCGGTGTTTTCCAGAAAAAACCGTAGTGGCTGGGACCGTAGGGCAGATTTCCGCTGAAGAGGCAAGGCGCGGCGGCGTTCACCCAACTGCTGGTTGTCCACAGCGCACGGTGTCCTTCGAGGTCATCGTCAGCCCCCGTCAGTTCTTTGGCCGGTTGACTCAGGCGATAGGTGGATCCGATACCGGTAATGCGGATTTCGACAGTCTCCACCTCCTGGGTATCGGCATTGGTCACCGTCAGCCGCCGCCAATTGGCAGGTGCCTTCACCGGTATGCCCTCGCCAGGCAAGAGAAAACGACTGGCGTTGAAATTCACCGGCACGCGAATGCTGAACATGACATTTTCCGCGCACTGGTTCGGGTAATTCGCGCAGTAACCACTGTTCGGCGTTTTGTTGACGAATACGTTTTTCGTCGGCTGGGCGGGATCCGGGCGAAACATTGCGCGAATTTCCTGACTCGCGCCGTGAGCGGTGGATATCCCCAACGCCAGTGCCAGTGCGCAACCCTGTGCTAAAAGCTTCATCATCAGCCCGCCTTCTGTGCAGTGGAGGTAACGTCCGCCAGGGTGTCCGGCGTGCAGCGCAGATCGCCGATCATCAACACGTTGTTTTCGCTGCGATGGTCGGCCTCGTTGAGGCGGAACTGGCACAGCAGTTGGTTGCCCTGACGCACTTCCAGGGTCGGCGAGCCGGCATTCATTTCCATCGAGAAGAAGCCGTCGACTTCGGTCACGCCCCGGCTGGCATGGTTGATCACGTGGTGGCCCTTGAGGGGCTGCCCGCGTCCATCGACCAGGCGACCGAGCACGGTCAGGGTTTTCATCACGCGAATCTTGCGGTACTCGACCCCGCCCTTGTTCAGGTGATAGCGAGTGCGCGCCGGTTCGATGGTGGCAGCCGGGACGGCGTTGCCTTCGAAATCGAAACTCACCGAGCTGTTCTGGTAGGCGGTGATCGGAATGAAATTGCGCCCCGGTTTCAACGCCGTGCCGCTGCCGCTGTAATCGTCGGCACGCAGGACGATGTCCTCGATATCCGACTCCACATCAACGATCATCCCGGCGCCGCGCACTTCGCTCTGGCTGGTCATGAGCATTTGCTCACCGCCAACCACCAGGGTGCTGTCAACGTTGAGGCCGCCGGTGAAATTGCCGTTGTACGACGAACGCTGGATGAAGCCGTCGCCGTTGATCGAGTCGGTGCGGAAGTTGGCCAGGCTGGAAACACCCAGGCCATAGGTGTCGGTCAGCGCGGTCACCGACACGCTCTGCAGCACGTGATCCTTCAGTTCCTTGCGCCAGCCGAGTGAGGCATTGTTGTCGCGTTTGCCATCGCGAGCGGTGCGTGAACCGATGCTGCCGGTGAGTTGCTGGCCAGGCGCGCCGAGTGCCAGGTTGATGCTCAGATCGACGCCGCGGTTGCGCGCATCGCCGCTGCTGTAACTGCCGGGCCGATCGAAAATCGACAGGCGCCAGCTGGCATCGCTGCCCAACAGCACGGTGCGCTGGGTCCAGCCCAGATCGACGCCCATACCTTCGACATTGCCTTCGCTGTGCGAGACCCGAGCGTTGAGCGAACTCTTGCTGCTCACGCGGTGGTTGAGCGCCAGCGATGAATTGCTGGTCTGGCCAACGAAGACGTTACGCGGACGAATACGAGTGCCGTCAGGCAATGTGTCATAGGTGTTGGTGGTGTCGAGCCAGCTGCGGTTGTGGCTGATCACCAGACTGCCCGAGCCATAGTTGTAAAGGCTTTGCAGATCCAGACCGGTGCCGTAGTCCTCGGTCTTGTAGACGTTGGCGTACAGGCTGAGGTGGTTGGCCAGGGTCCAGTCAATCGACGTGCCGTACTGCAGTTTTTCGCGGATCTGGCGCGCCGAAGCGCCGATAATCACCCGCGGGTGCAGCAGATAGTTCACCGCCGCGCCGGCGGTGGGACTGCCGCTCGACTGCGTGTCCCAGTTGCTCAGCAGTTTGCTTTCTTCGCCGGCGAACAGGTTATAGCGCCAGCGCTCGTCGAGGTTGCGCCAGTTGTTGGGCTTGTACACCAACTCCTGAGTCGTCGAGGTGATCTGGCCGTCTTCGATCAGGCGCACCTCCACTTCATAGATGCCGCCGGGCAAAGGTCGAGTGTCGAGCGTCTGCAACCCGGCCGGCACCGATTGCGTATTGATCAGCAGACCGTCGCGCCAGATCTCCACCGACCCCTGACGATTGGCCGTTACATAGATCGGGTAAACGCTGGGCATCGGGCTGTTGATGGCGAGGCTGTCGGAGCTGCCGTACATGACACCGACTGCCGTATCGGGGCTGGTACCAAACGTACGCGGCTGACGCGTCAGTCCTTCGGAATTGGGGGTGAAATAGCCCAGGCGGAAGAAACTGCCTTGCAGTTCGCGCTGGGTGTGCAGCTCGTGCACGGCGTGGTACAGCTTATCGTCGGGGCCGCCGAGCCGGGCAACTTGCAGGTTGAGCGTCTGGCTCCAGTTGCCCAGGCTGGAACTGGCTTCCAGGCCAAAACGTCCACCCAGGTCCTGATCCTGACCACCGTTGAGATTGAGCTGGTTGCGCACCATCAGGCCGCTGCTGCCCCCGCTCGGCTGTTCGTAATAACGCTTGGCCGCTACGTCGCGTTCGGCGTTTTCGGTGGCGATCGAGACCAGCGAGTTCTCCAGGTTGTAATGCACCGCCAGAAACTGGTCCGGGCACGAGCCGCTGCACGCCCCCAGAGGCACGCCGGGCTTGAAAAAACTCGCCCATTTTTCCCGCTCGGCAGGGCCGAAGCGGTTTTCGCTGGTGTCGGTGAATTCGAGAAGCGTAATGCGATCATCGCGAGACAAGACCACCATGGCCTCACCCAGCGGCTGCTGATCGACTTCGACCCGCACCGCCAGCGGTACATCGAAGAAATGCTCCTCGAAATCCGCGGGCAAACCTTTTGCCTGCGCCAGCAGACTGCGTGGTGTGGTACCGGCGGTGTTGGATGCGACGGCTGCGCTGGCACAAAACAACAGCGCAAGCGCAGCCGCGATGGGGGTCATCGGGAACATGAACTTGTACTCAGATTTTTTCTAACGAAGGAAAATCCGGCGGGGCGGACACGGGTGTACGCCCCACTGGTCAGTGTTCTGCATGAACGAGAACACTTAGCGCCTGATCATGGGATCAAGGTGCTGGCGGAACGGCGTCGAAGATCATCGCCACGGAACCGGTGTAATCACCTGGCTGGAAGCTGTTGCCCTTGGCGGAGATTTTCAGCGGTGCGCGGTAGTTGACGTCAGACTCGGCTTCACCCACGACCAATTGCGGAGTCAGTGTCAGTTCCTTGTTGTTGAGCATTACTTGCAGGTCGATCGAACTGCTGCCGGAAACCAGTTTCGGCTGGCTTTCGAGGCTGGCATGAACCGAGCCATTGTTATTGCGCACATCGAAGAAACCATTGACTTCGGCCATTTTGCCGGTGCTTGGCTGATAGCTCATGTCCTGGTCCTTGTTGACCAGATCCGGGTCGGTCGGTACGACATAGAAACCATTGGTTGGCACGTGAGCGATCAGACTGATGGAGTGCGACGCTTCGCCCGCAGCGAAGGCGGTCGAGGACATTGCCAGAAGAGCCAGTGGAGCAGCGATTGCGATTTTCTTGAACATCGTTCAG
>JARDZH010000245.1 GCA_029240955.1 Pseudomonas sp.
TTGCGCGCATGCGCGGTCAGGCCCACGCGTCGACCGATTACCGCCAGCAGCCGCGCTGGTCCGCGGCGTTGCAGGCACTGCGCGACGCAGGGCTTGTCGACTGACGCTCAGAGCATGCGCTTTAGCGTGTTGTCCTTGCGCACCACGTGATGCCAGAGGGCGGCAACGACATGCAGGCCGATCACGTAATAGAAGATCGAACCCAGCAGCTTGTGTATGTCCTCGAAGTATTCCGCGGCCCGACCTGAAACGGGGAAGGGCCACGGGATCTGCAACGCGGTCAGCGGTATCGGCAGCGCGCCTTTTTCCACCATCACGGTCAGCAGGCCGAGCACCGGCTGGATGAACAGAAACGCATACAGCGCGTAGTGCGACAGCGTCGCCGCCAGTCGCAAGGCGCCTTCGAGAGGCGGCATGATGTCGGGCGGCGGATGCCGACGCCTTTCGGCCACGCGAAAGAAAGCCATGAGCAGAATCACGAGGCCGGTCCAGAAGTGGGTCTGGACCACCAGCACCCGCAGGTCCGAGCCGCGGGCAAATTGCGTGCGGCTCAGAATGAGCGCGTAGGCAAGGACGATGAGCACGGCCATCGCCCAGTGAAACCCTCGGGCCCTTGCCGTATAGCGGGGTGTGACAGGTGCATCCACAGTCTGCTTCCTTGTCCTGATAAGCCGTTGCAGTGGGGTGTTGCCAGTGAAGCCCATTCAGACCGACAACGGGCGCAGCGGTTTCATGCCGCTACGCCGTTTCCGGTCCGGATCGCTTGTGCGCTGTGAGTGCATTGATCAAGGGTGAGCGGCCTGCAGCTTTTTCGCAGCTTCCAGATGGGCCTCCAGTTTGGGCAAGTACTTCTTGGCGTATTCCTGCAGCGGTGGCGTATCGGCATCCTCTGCCTGCTCCTGAAACAGTTCTATGGTCTGTTCGTGCGCGCTGACCTGATTGTTCGCATAAGCCTTGTCGAACGACCCTTCGCGGTATTCCAGAATCAGCTTCTTGACCCGGTCCATCATCGCCGCTTCATCGGACGGCGGCAACTTGAGCTGGCTGGACATCTCGACCAGTTCGGTATTGGCCGCCTGATGGTCGTCGATCATCATCTGCGCGAATTTTCGCACGTCTTCCGACTGGCTTTTCTGAAGCGCAAGCTTGCCGTTCTCGATCTCGGCCAACCCTTTTTCGGACGCGGTTTCCACGAATGCCCGTGGAGAAACCGCAAAGGCGCTAGGGGCTGTCGTCGCGACCATCAATGCCAGTGCACTGGCTTGCAAGACTGAGCTGAACGTTTTCATGGTGGTGGATACTCCATCCTGTGGTGTGAACCCGATGATTTGAGCCGTTCATTTCAACGGAAAGCTGAACCGGCCTCCGGCCTGCTCACAGTCGATACGCGCCTGAGCCTGCTCCTGTAACTCGTAATACCAGGTGATGAGGTTGGCGTCGTCGGGCACCTGCGGCGTGTTCCGGCCGGGCTCGCGGCTCGCCGACCGCTCATTGGCGAGGGTTTCCTGAGTCAGCGTGGCGCTGCAGGACGCCACGGCGCCGGTGGGGCAGGACTCGACCTTGCGCTTTTCAGTGGGCGCAGTGCTCTTGTCCTCATTGCTGCACGACCAGTCGATGGCGCCTGGCGGCATGCCTTTGTACTCGTAGCAGATATGGGGCTGGACCACCGGCACCTGGGAACTGGCCGGGCGAGTGGTCACGTCGCAGGCTTCGCCGAAAGCCAGGGGGCTGGCCAGGCAGGCCGCCAGAGCGAGACAGGTTCTGATATTCATTGTTATTACTCCGCAGCGCGCGTGCTGGAGTGGGTGCTTGATAAGTCCGAATGGAGCGCAGCGGTGAAGTTCCGGCGCAGATGACGAACGGCGGGCCGTACGGCGGCCACCGGCAGCGCAGCGTCAGCCGCTGGCACAGAGGGAACCTGTACGCGCGCCAGGCTTCATATGACGTGAACCATGACGAAGGAGCGAGTCTTGACCAGTGCCAATACGCCTGTCGGCGATAGCAAGCCGGTATCGGCCAGCATTTCGATGAACGTCCTGACCATGAACATGCATATGGGCTTTGGCTTCTTCAATCGGCGCTTCATCCTGCCGGAACTGCGCGAAGCGGTCCGCAGCGTTTCTGCCGATGTGGTGTTCCTCCAGGAGGTACACGGCGAGCACCAGAGTCATGCGGCACGGGTCAAAGGCTGGCCGACGATTTCCCAGTACGAATTTCTGGCCGACAGCATGTGGAATGACTTCGCCTACGGCCGCAATGCGGTGTACCCGGAAGGCGATCACGGCAATGCGCTGTTGTCCAAGTACCCGATTCTGCGCCACGAGAACCTGGATGTTTCCATTGATGGCACTGAAGAACGTGGTTTGCTGCACTGCGTGCTCGATGTGCCGGGTCATGGTGAAGTGCACGCCGTGTGCGTTCACCTTGGATTAAGGGAGAGCCATCGGCGTCAGCAGCTCACGTTGCTCGCCGAGCTGATGGCTCGTTTGCCCGAAGGTGCGCCGGTGATCGTCGCCGGTGACTTCAACGACTGGCGTCAGCGAGCCGATGCGCTGCTCGCGGGGACCGGGCTGCATGAAGTGTTCGTGCAACGCTTCGGTGCGCCGGCCAAAAGCTTTCCCGCGCGCTGGCCGCTGTTACGGCTGGACCGCATCTACGTACGCAATGCAGCAACCCACCGACCGAAAGTGCTGTCCAATCGTCCGTGGTCCCATCTTTCCGATCATGCACCGCTGGCGGTGGAGGTGACCTTATGAGTAATGATTCCGGCAAGCAGGGCCGCTGGGTCGACGGCAATTCCGTCGAGCTGTTGATCAATGGCGAGGATTTCTACACGCGCGTATTCGAGTGCATTCGCGCCGCGCGCAAGGAAGTGCTGGTCGAAACGTTCATCATCTTCGAAGACCGGATCGGCGAAGGCCTGCAACAAGCGCTGATCCAGGCGGCCAACAATGGCGCGCGGGTGGTGGTGACAGTCGATGACTACGGCACGTCGGACCTGAGCTCGAATTTTGTGCGCGCCATGATCGACGCCGGTATTCAGATCCAGTTGTTCGACCCGCGTCCACGCCTCATGGGCATGCGCACCAATCTGTTCCGTCGCCTGCATCGCAAGGTGGTGGTGATCGACGGCGAGCTGGGTTTCATCGGCGGTATCAACTACAGCGTCGACCACATGACCGATACCGGTCTGACCGCCAAGCAGGACTATGCCGTGCTGGTGCGCGGCCCGGTGATCGGCGAGATTCATCGCAGCGCTCTGCGCATGCTCAGTAAGGGTGTGCGGGACAAACTGCAGCAGATCCCGTTGAAGCTCGACCACGCCGGCAGCGCGCGAATGCTGCTGGCCGAGCGAGACAACACCGATCACACCACGGACATCGAGGAGCAATACCTGGATGCGATCCGCAAGGCCAACCACCGGATCACGATCGCCAACGCGTACTTCTTCCCCAGTTACCGGTTCCTGCGCGAACTGCGCAACGCCTCGCGGCGCGGGGTCAAAGTCACGCTGATTCTGCAAGGTCAGCCGGACATGCCATTCGTGCGGGTCTGCTCGCGCCTGACCTACACCTATCTGCTGCGCGACGGCGTGATCATTCATGAGTACAAACAGCGCGCGCTGCACGGCAAGGTCGCACTCATTGACCATGAATGGTCGACGGTAGGCTCCAGCAATCTGGACCCGCTGAGCCTCGCGCTCAACCTCGAAGCCAACCTGTTCATCCGCGACCGCGCGCTCAACAACCATCTGCACGAGCACTTGCGTGACCTGGCTGCGGCGCACAGCACCCAGATCAGCCTCAAGGGTGCGGCGCGTGGCCAGTGGTGGCGCGCGCCGATGATCTTCCTGTGCTTCCACTTCCTGCGTCACTTTCCGGCGATCGCCGGTCTGTTCCCGGTGCACGGCATGCGCCTCAAGCCCATCCGCGCAGGCGATGTGGTGCCTGAGGCCAGCGTTATCGAACAACAGCAAGCTCGCCGGGAAATGCCGGATCAGGAGAAAACGTCATGACTCAGGCCGCGAATGCTTCCGCCGAACAGCAGCACGGCGCCAAGTGGAAATGGGCGAAGCGTATTTTCAACGTCTTCTTCTTCATTGCCGTACCAGTGCTGCTGTTCCTGTTGATCAAGAATCTCGACTGGCAAGAGGTCAAACACGCGCTGCAATCCTACAAAGCCAGCACCTTGGCGATTGCCGGCGTCGTGGCCTGCGCGAGTTATCTGACCTACTGCGGCTTCGACATTCTGGCGCGCTACTACACGCGGCATAAGCTGGCGATCAAGCAGATCGTCCCGGTGACCTTCGTATGTTACGCGTTCAACCTCAACCTCAGTTCGTGGGTGGGCGGTATTGCCTTGCGCTATCGGCTGTACTCGCGGCTAGGGCTGGATGTGCCCACCATCACTCGCATCCTGAGTCTGAGCCTGATCACCAACTGGCTGGGCTGGATGTTTCTGGCGGGCGCAGTGTTCTCGATGCGCTTTCTGGAGTTGCCCGAGGAATGGGCGATCGGCACGACGTCTCTGCAGTTGATTGGCTTCGCGCTGATCGCCTTGTGCGTGGGCTACCTGCTGGCGTGCCGGTTTTCCAAACGTCGCTCGTGGACCGTGCGCGGTCAGGAGATCGCACTGCCTTCGACCAAACAAGCGTTGATTCAGGCAGGCCTTGGCGCACTCAACTGGTCGCTGATGGCGTTGGTCATTTTCACGCTGCTGCCGAAGGAAGCTTTCTTCCCTGCAGTGCTGGGTGTGCTGCTGATCAGCAGCATTGCCGGCGTGATTACGCATATTCCGGCCGGGCTTGGCGTACTGGAGACGGTGTTCATCACGCTGCTCTCGCACCAGTTT
>JARDZH010000246.1 GCA_029240955.1 Pseudomonas sp.
GGTGCTCCAGCGCGCTGACGACAATCTCGTCGCCCGGCGAGAACTGATGCTCCAGTCCGTAAGCCAGCAGGTTCAGGGCGGCAGTTGCGCCATGGGTAAAAATGATCTGCCCGGTTTCACCGGCGTTGAGCCAGTGAGCGATCTTGCGCCGGCTGTCTTCGAAAGCCTGCGTGGCATGCGCGCCGGGCAGATGCTGCGCACGATGCACATTAGCGGCACCGTTGGCGTAGTAATGAATCAGGGCATCGATCAATGCCTGAGGTTTTTGCGTGGTAGCGGCATTGTCCAGATAGGTCTGGCCTTGTCGCTGGAAGGCGTCGATGGCAGGAAAGTCAGCGCGCCATGGAGAGAAGAGGGGCATTGTGCATCCGGGTCGTTGAAGCGGGTTCCAGACTGGCAGCCTGGAACCCGCACACGACATCAGTTATGAGCGTGCAGAGCTTCGTTCAGCTCGATGGCGGACTTGTGGGTCTTGCATTCCACAGCGCCGGTCTGCGAGTTGCGACGGAACAACAGGTCGGTCTGGCCGGCCAGGTCACGCGCCTTGACGACTTTGACCAGTGCGTTGTTCTCGTCCAGCAGCGCGACCTTGGTGCCTGCGGTGATGTACAGGCCGGCTTCGACGGTGTTGCGATCACCCAGCGGGATGCCGATGCCGGCGTTCGCGCCGATCAGGCAGCCTTCGCCGACCTTGATGACGATGTTGCCGCCGCCCGACAGGGTGCCCATGGTCGAGCAGCCGCCGCCCAGGTCCGAACCCTTGCCGACGAAAACGCCTGCCGACACGCGACCTTCGATCATGCCCGGGCCTTCGGTGCCGCCATTGAAGTTGACGAAGCCTTCGTGCATGACGGTGGTGCCTTCGCCGATGTAAGCGCCCAGACGCACGCGCGCGCTGTCAGCGATACGCACGCCGCTCGGTACCACGTAGTCGGTCATTTTCGGGAATTTGTCGACCGAGAACACTTCCAGCAGTTCGCCTTTCAGGCGCGCTTCGAGCTGACGCTCACCCAGTTCGGCCAGGTCGACAGCGCCTTGGCTGGTCCACGCCACGTTTGGCAGCAGCGGGAAGATACCGGCCAGGTTCAAGCCATGCGGCTTGGCCAGACGATGGGACAGCAGGTGCAGCTTGAGGTAAGCCTCAGGCGTCGAGGTCAGCGGCGCGTCTTCGGCCAGAAGGGTTGCGACCAGCGGGTTGTGGCTTTCGGCCAGACGGGTCAGCAGGGCCGCTTGAGTGGCGTCAACCGACTTTAGCGCTTCGGCCAGTTTCGAAGCCTGATCAGAGGTGAACGCGATGGCCTGGTTGCCGCCGGTGTAGCCCAGTGCCGGGGTGATGGCAGCGATCAGTTCGGCCGATGGGTTGATCAGCGGCTGGGCGTAGAACACCTCCAGCCAGGCGCCTTGACGGTTTTGAGTGCCGACGCCGAACGCTAGGCTGAACAGGGAAGTGGACATGGAAATACCTCTTGCGAATTGGGGGGGACCTTCGATAGCGCGCGGGCTTATCGAATGGCCGCTGAATACAGGTCGGGTTTGAAGCCAATCAGGGTACGGTCGCCGAGATCCAGCACGGGGCGCTTGATCATCGACGGTTGAGCCAGCATCAGGTCTATCGCCTTGGTCTGGTCGAGATCGGCTTTCTGCTCGTCATCGAGCTTGCGAAACGTCGTGCCGGCACGGTTGAGCACCACTTGCCAGCCGTGCTCGTCGCACCAGCGGGTGAGGTGTTCACGGTCGATGCCGGCCGTCTTGTAGTCGTGGAAGTCGTAACTCACGGCGTTTTCATCGAGCCAGGTGCGAGCCTTCTTCATGGTGTCGCAGGCCTTGATCCCGTAAAGGCGAAACGTGTTCATGTCATCAGCCACAGGTTTGCCCCCTTTGAGACGGTTGTGAAAACGGTCGACGATTATGCCATTGAATTGTGTCATTGGGCCTGCTTTGCAGGCCATCGCCAGCAAGCTGGCTCCTACAAGTCAGCGGCGCGCTTGGACCTGTAGGAGCCAGCTTGCTGGCGATGGGCCTTACTGGCGAAGAGTTCTTCGCGGGCAAGCGCGCGCCTACCTAGCGGTCACGAAATCGCGGATGCGCTCAGCAGCTTCGATACATTCGGCCAGCGGCGCAACCAGCGCCAGGCGCACTCGACCTGCGCCCGGGTTGAAGCCGTCAACATCACGCGACAGATAAGAGCCCGGCACCACAGTGACGTGCTGCTCGACGAACAGGTCGCGGCAGAATCCGGCATCGTCGCGGCCGACATTCGGCCACAGATAGAAACCACCGTCGGGGCGTTGCACGTCCAGAACCGGAGCGAGGATCTCCAGCACGGCATCGAACTTTTCGCGATACAGCGCACGGTTGGCACGCACGTGTTCTTCATCATTCCAGGCAGCAATGCTCGCCAGTTGGGTCTGCACCGGCATCGCGCAACCGTGATAGGTGCGGTACAGCAAGAATGCTTTCAGAATTTCGGCATCACCGGCCACAAAGCCGGAACGCAGGCCCGGCAGGTTGGAACGCTTGGACAGGCTATGGAACACCACGCAACGCTTGAAATCCTGACGGTCCAGTTCGACGCAGGCGCTCAGCAAGCCCGGTGGGGGCGTCTGCTCATCGAAATACAGCTCGCTGTAGCACTCGTCGGCGGCGATCACGAAATCATATTCGTCCGCCAGCGCAATGAGCTTCTTCAGGGTTTCGACCGGAATCAACGCACCGGTAGGGTTGCCCGGCGAGCAGAGGAACAGGATCTGGCAGCGCTTCCAGACATCCGGCGTAACTGCATCGAAGTCCGGGTTGAAGCCGTTTTCAGCGAGGCATGGCAGATAGTGCGGCTGGGCGCCGGCAAGAAACGCTGCGCCTTCATAAATCTGATAGAAGGGGTTGGGGCTGACGACCAGCCCGTCGTCGCTGCGGTTGACCACGGTTTGCGTGAAAGCGAACAGCGCTTCACGGGTGCCGTTGACCGGCAACACGTGACGGGCCGGATCGATCCAGCCTGTCGGCACGCCGAAACGTCGTTCGCACCAGCCGGCAATGGCTTCGCGCAGCGCAGGAATACCCAATGTGGTCGGGTACACCGCCATCTTGTCCAGATTGTCGGCCAGCGCTTTGGCCACGAAGTCGGGCGAACGGTGCTTGGGCTCGCCGATCGAGAGCGCGACGGGGCGCTTTTCCGGGTTCGGCGTGACGCTGCCGAGCAGGGCGCGCAGCTTCTCGAACGGGTAGGGCTGAAGCTGTTGCATGGCGTTATTCATGGGGCTTGGGTCTCAATAAGCACGGCCCCTTGCACGGGCGCCGTTGTAGCGATTCAGTGGGCCGCAATTCAGATGCTGATGCGCAGCTCGCTCGGCTCGGCGTCCACGCTCAGCTGCGAAATGATTTCCGCCTGCAGGCGGCTGCACAGTTGCGGGTCGGACAACGGGTGGTTGTCGGCGTCGGTGAGGAAGAACACGTCTTCCACCCGTTCGCCGAGCGTGGCGATCTTGGCGTTCTGCAGCGACAGATCGAACTCCAGGAAAATCTTGCCGATTCGCGCCAGCAGGCCCGGGCGGTCCGGCGCCAGCAGTTCCAGCACCGTAACCGGGCGCTGGGCGTCGTTGTGAATGGTGACTACAGGCGCAAAAGCAAAGTGCTTGAGCTGACGCGGCACCCGGCGCTTGATGATCGTCGGATAGTCGTCCGGATTGCGCAGCGCTTCGGTGAGG
Source organism: Pseudomonas sp. (assembly GCA_029240955.1). The sequence goes on from JARDZH010000246.1 coordinate 3,705, forward strand.
CCGTCGCGAATCTGCTGGATACGTTCCGGATTATTGCCGATCGAGCCGCCGTCGTTGTCCAGCACGATATAGGTATCGAGTGTGAACCGGCTGCTGGACGTGATGATGCGTGCGTCGTGAATGTTCAGGTTCAACTGGTCCATCGCCGCTACGGTCACCGCGAAGAAGTCATGCTGGTCCGGGGCATAGATGAAAATCTGCGTGCCGCCTTCGAACTCGCGCTGCGTGGTTTCCTTGATCAGCACCAGCGAGCCGCCATCGGCCGGTTGCTGAAGGATCGCGTCGGTGTGCCACGCGACGTCGCCTGCGGTGTGACGCAGGAAGTAATCGTCGCCGAGCGCCGACCAGAGCTGTTCCACGTCATCCGGATCGGTGCCGTTGCGCACCAGAATGTCCAGCGCCGCGCTCTGGGTGCGGCGGATCTGCTCTTCCCGGTCGACCGGATTCTCCAGACCTCGGCGCAAGGCACGCTTGGTTTCGGTGTACAGCTGGCGCAGCAGGCTGGCGCGCCAGGAATTCCACAGCGTCGGGTTGGTGGCGTTGATGTCGGCGACGGTCAGGACGTACAGGTAATCCAGATGCACCTCGTCGCCGACGAACTGCGCGAAATCGTGGATCACTTGCGGGTCGGACAGGTCCTTGCGCTGTGCCGTGGTCGACATGACCAGGTGATTGCTCACCAGCCAGACGATCAGGCGGGTGTCCCATTCCGGCAGATGATGGCGCACGCCAAAGGCCTCGGCATCCACCGCGCCCAGTTCCGAGTGGTCACCGCCACGGCCTTTGCCGATGTCGTGATACAGGCCCGCCAGATAGATCAGCTCCGGCTTGGGCAGGCGCGCCATGATCTTGCTGGCCAGCGGGAATTTCTCGGACACCTCGGTGTACTGCAGCTTGCGCAGGTGCTTGATCAGATTGAGCGTATGCGCGTCGACCGTATAGATGTGGAACAGGTCATGTTGCATCTGCCCGACGATATGGCCGAACTCGGGCAGGTACAGGCCGAGAATCCCGTAACGGTTCATGCGCCGCAGGTTGCGGTGGATGCCGATTTCGCACTTGAACAGCTCGATGAACAGGCTGGTGTTGCGGATATCGTTACGGAAATCGTCGTTGATCAGATGCCGGTGTT
>JARDZH010000247.1 GCA_029240955.1 Pseudomonas sp.
GCTTCATCGCGCCGCGCATCGTGCTGGCCGTAGGGCTTGGCAATCCGGGGCTGGCGCGCCAGGTGGGACTTCACGCGCCGGTTGCGCCCAATCGCGGGCAAGTGCTGATCAGCGAGCGGGTGCGGCCATTTCTCGATTACCCGACCATCAACGTCCGCCAGACCGACGAAGGCACGGTGCAGCTGGGCGACTCGATGGAAGAAGTGGGGTTCGACGACAGCACCTCGACCGAAGTGCTGTCTGCAATTGCCAAACGCGGCGTAGCGACCTTTCCGCTGCTGCGCGATGTACGCCTGGTACGCGCCTGGGGCGCGTTGCGGGTCATGAGCCCGGACGGCTTTCCGATCTATCAGCAATCCGCGGCGCATCCCGGCGCGTTTGTGGTCACGTGCCACAGCGGCGTGACCCTGGCGGCGGCGCATGCCTTGCGCATCGCGCCCTGGATCATGGGTGGCGAGCAGCCCGACGAGCTTGCGGTATTCACCGGCGAGCGTTTTCTGACCGACAAGGTGTTTTCCCATGCGCACTGATCCGCTGTTCCAGCCCGTTGCAAGCGAAACCCGTTCAACGCGCACGGTGAATATCACTTTCAACGACCGGCCGTTGAGCGTACCGGCCGGCCTCAGCGTCGCTGCCGCTTTGCTGATGTCAGGCGTCAACCGCTTCCGCGCAACCCCGGTGAGCGAAGCGCCGCGCGCGCCGTATTGCATGATGGGCGTGTGCTTCGAATGCCTGGTGGAAATCGACGGCGTACCCAATCGCCAGAGTTGTCTTATCGAGGTGGACGAGGGCATGCGTATCCGTTCACAGGAAGGCGCCCGCGACCTGATCTTCCAGCCCAGCGTCGTACAGATCATGGAGGTGCAGCATGAATCATGAAAACGTGGATGTCGTGGTGGTGGGCGCAGGCGCAGCGGGCATGAGTGGCGCGGTGGCGCTGTCCGGTATGGGCATCAACGTGGTGCTGCTGGACGAGCAGGGCAGCCCCGGCGGCCAGATCTATCGCGGCATCACGCTTGCGCCGCTTGCGCGTCGCGACATGCTGGGTCCTGATTATGCACACGGCAATGAATTGGCTCAGGCACTGGCTGCGTCCAGTGTCCGATACGAAAAAGGCGCTTCGGTGTGGCAGGTGACCCGGGATCATGAGGTCAGCTACCTGCGAGGCGGCCATATGCACACGCTCAGTGCGAAAGCCGTGTTGCTGGCGACCGGCGCAATGGAGCGGCCGTTTCCGATTCCCGGCTGGACATTGCCCGGCGTCATGACTGCGGGCGCTGCGCAGATTCTGCTGAAAAGCTCGGGGCTCGCGCCTCGCGAACCCGTCGTGCTGGCCGGCTGCGGTCCGCTGCTGTACCTGCTGGGCTGGCAGTACCTGCGTGCCGGGGTCCGGATCGAGGCTCTGGTGGACACCACCCGGCCGGAGGATTACTGGCGTGCGCGCCGTCATCTCTTTGCTGCACTGCGGGCCTGGCCTTACCTGCGCAAGGGGCTGGACCTGATGCGCAGTCTGCGCCGTGCAGACATCGCGCATTACACGGGCGCTGAAGGCCTGACGGTGGAAGGTGCAGAGGCCGCGCAAGCGCTGACCTTCACGGTCGCCGGCAAACCTCACCGCATCGCCAGCCGCTGTGTGTTGCTTCATCAAGGCGTGGTACCGAACATCCAGTTCAGCCAGTCGCTGCGCGCCCGGCACGAGTGGGATAACGATCAACTGTGTTTCAGCCCGGTGGCCGACCCGTGGGGCGAACTGGATGTGCCGGGAATCTACGTCGCCGGCGATGGCGCAGGCATCGGCGGTGCTCAGGCTGCAGCCGTGCAAGGGCAACTGGCCGCGCTGGGCATCGGCGCAAGACTCAGAGCGCTTGACGCTGCGCACCGTGATCGGCAAGCAGAACCGCTGCGGGCGAAGCTGGACAGCAATCTGCGCATCCGTCCGTTTCTCGACAGCCTTTACCAGCCCAAGGAAGAAAACCGCATCCCGGCCGACGATGTCATGGTCTGTCGCTGCGAGGAAGTGACCGCAGGGGAGCTGCGCAGCTTTGTCGCCATGGGCTGCAGCGGGCCTAACCAGGCCAAGTCGTTCGGGCGCTGCGGCATGGGGCCGTGCCAGGGCCGGATGTGTGGCCTGACGGTGACGGAGGTCATCGCCAAAGCGCGTGGCGTGCCTGCTCAGGAAGTCGGGTATTACCGAATCCGGCCGCCGATCAAGCCCATCACCCTGGGGGAACTGGCCGGTGAGTAGCCCACGTCAGAGCGACGTCCTGGTTATCGGTGGCGGCATTCACGGCATGAGCACGGCGTTTCATCTTGCCAGGCGCGGTGTTCAGGTCAGGCTGCTGGAAGCGGATTATTGCGGGCGTCATGCCTCGGGGGTGAACGCCGGAGGTGTTCGCACGCTTGGGCGGCATGTCCCCGAGATCCCGTTGGCGTTGTCCTCTCGCACGCTCTGGCATGAGTTGAATCAGGTGCTGGGCGACGACGCAGGGTTCGTGCCCAGCGGGCAGCTGAAGCTGGCCGAAAACGACGCTGAACTCGAGGAATGCCGACAGCGGGTCGCACAGCTGCAGGCGCTGGGTTTCAGCCATGAGGTGCTGGTCGACCGCGAGCAGGTGTTCGACATCATCCCCACCGTAGCGCGGCATGTCGTGGGCGGTATCTGGGTCAAGGACGACGGGTACGCCGTGCCTTACAAAACCGTGACTGCGTTTCGTCTGGCAGCTGAAAAACTCGGCGTGCAGGTGCACGAGCAGACCGCTGCGCAGCGCATCGAGCAGGCCGGCAGCCGTTGGCAGGTCAGCACCGCGCATGGCGTGTTCAGCGCCGAGCACCTGGTCGTCACTGCCGGTGCATGGGCGGGTGAACTGGCGGCGCAGGTGGGCGAGCCGGTGCCGGTGCACCCCGAAGGCCTGATGCTGATGGTCACCCATCGCGTTGCGCCGTTCTGCGCGCCGGTGCTGGGTGCGACCGGCCGGGCGCTGTCGTTCAAGCAATTTGCCAACGGTACCGTGGTGATCGGCGGCAAGCTGATCGGCTCGCTGGACTTCGCCGCCCGGCACGGCGAGGTCGACATGACGCGCCTGGGCACCAGTGCGCGTACAGTGACTGACTTGTTTCCCCACTTGCGACATCTGGGCGTCAACCGCGTCTGGGCGGGCGTCGAGGCGTTTACTGCGGACGATCTGCCGGTGATCGGTGCCAGCCGCAAGGCCAGTAACCTGAGTTACTCGTTCGGGTTTTGCGGCAGCGGCTTTCAGATGGGGCCGGGCACAGGCTGGCGCCTGGCTCAGCAGATCATGGGCGAGCATTCGGATATTTCTCTCGATGCCTTTGCCATCGACCGTTTCAACACGACGGCGCCTGTCGCGTCGTTGACCGTGCAACCCGCTTCAACCATCCCGCAACTTTAAGGAGTTCACATGCTGGAAATCACTCGTATTGAAACCAATCAGCGCATGAGCCGTGTGGTGCAGTGCAACGGTTTCACCTTTCTCGGCGGCCAGACCGCGACCGACCGCAGCCTGGACATCAAGGGCCAGACCGCGCAGGTGCTGGAGAAGATCGATAACTTTCTGGCCAAGGCCGGGCTCGACAAAACGCGCATTCTGAGTGCTCAGGTTTGGCTGTCGGATATCGAGGCCAATTTCGCCGGCATGAACGAGGTCTGGGACGCCTGGGCGCCGGAAGGCCACGCCCCGGCGCGGGCGACGGTCGAATCGCGTCTGGCGGCGCCGGATCTGCTGGTCGAAATCACCGTCGTCGCAGCTGGCTGATCGTGCCGGTTCGCGGCTAAAGCCACTCCCACGAAATACGCAATCGCGCGTAGGAGCGGCTTCAGCCGCGAAGAGGCCGGTACAACCGATGCATATGTAATGCCCACACCGACGTTTCGCGACCAAGGTCGCTCCTACACTGATTGCGCTTGAACGCAAAAGCCCGTAGGAGCCACCGGGGCGGCGATCCGCCTTGCTGGCGAGGCGTCTTCGCGGCTACTGCAACCCGTCGGCGGCCTCCGCCAGCATCTCCTGGATCAACGCCGCGAACCTCTGCGACAACACACTCTGCGGACGGTCCGCCGGCAGCAGCAGGTAGGTCCAGAAACGAATCTGCGGGCGGAACGGGCGGGTTTCGATGCCGGTGTGGCGGTATTCTTCGGCCACCAGCGGGCTGACGATGCTCACGCCCAGTCCCAACCCCACCAGCGAGCACACGGTCGCGGCGTGGTGCGTTTCCATGTTGAGCTTGCGATAAGCCTTGTCGTCCGGAAAAGCCCGGTCGATGCGCACCCGCGAGCCGTCGTTCTGCGACAGCGAAATGAACTCTTCACCCTTCAGGTCTTCCGGCCCCACCGACTCAAGCGCGCCGAGTCTGTGCCCCTTGGGGAATACGCAGACGCCCGGCACATCGCAGATCACCTGAGTGTCCACGCCCGGCATCTCCTCGCCCACGTAAGACGCAAGGCAAATGTCGCAGAAGCGCGACGCCGCCCAGTGCGCGACGGTGGGCGAGTCATTGGTGTGGATCGAGATCGCGACGTCCGGGTTCTGCTGGCGAAAGCGCTGGATCACCCTGGGCAATATCGTCAGGGTCAGGGAAGGCACGGCGCCGATCCGCAACCTGCCGGTGCCGGCACGGCGGATGTTCTGCGCGGCTTTCTCAAGGCTGTGCAGCCCGATGAATGCGCGCTCCACATCCTCGAACAATGCCGCGCCTTCATCGGTCGGCAGCAGCCGCCCGGCGACCCGTTCGAACAGCTTGAAGCCGCTGTTGCGCTCCAGCTGCGCGATCAGTCGGCTGATGTTGG
>JARDZH010000248.1 GCA_029240955.1 Pseudomonas sp.
TTACAAGAAGTCCGGGGTCGGTCGCGAAACCCACAAGATCGCGCTGGAGCATTATCAGCAGACCAAAAACCTGCTGGTGAGCTACGACACCAGCCCGCTAGGGTTCTTCTAAGCCCGTGATGAACGAAAGCGCGGGCTTCCGAAAGTCCGCGTCGTCACTGTCCCCGAAGGAGCGCGCTTGCCCGCGACCGCTAGCGGCGCGGCCTGTCTGAAAATCCGCGCCGCCCCGGTCGCGGGCAAGGCGCGCTCTTACAAGCCGTGCCAATAATGCGGGGTTTCTGGAATGCGCGTCGCCCACGCGCGCATTCGGGTGGCGTATTAATTGCTTGGGTAATCGACCCCAACCGTTCATGGAGGATCCGAATGGCAAGCTTTTCCCATGCTGTCGGTGCACAGACGTATCGGTTCGATAGCCTCAGAGATTTGATGGCCAAAGCCACTCCGGCGCGCTCCGGAGACTTCCTGGCAGGCATTGCCGCGCAAAACGATGCCGAACGGGTAGCCGCGCAGATGGCGCTGGCCAATGTCCCGCTCAAGCACTTCCTCACCGAAGCGCTTATCCCTTACGAACAAGACGAAGTCACCCGGCTGATCGTCGACACCCATGATCTGCAAGCCTTCGCGCCGGTCAGTCACCTGACGGTCGGCGGTTTTCGGGACTGGCTGCTGAGCGATGCCGCCGACGAAACCAGCCTGCGCACCCTCGCACCCGGACTGACGCCGGAAATGGCGGCTGCGGTGTCCAAGCTCATGCGCGTGCAGGATCTGGTACTGGTCGCGCAGAAAATCCGTGTCGTGACGCGCTTTCGCAACACAGTCGGACTGCCAGGACGGTTGTCTACCCGCCTGCAACCCAACCACCCGACCGATGATCCGTCCGGCATTGCCGCCAGCATTCTCGACGGCTTGCTGTACGGCAATGGCGATGCGGTGATCGGCATCAACCCGGCTACTGACAGCACTTCGTCTATCGTCGCCCTGCTGGAGATGCTCGACGCGATCATCCAGCGTTACGAAATACCGACTCAATCCTGCGTACTGACACATGTCACCACCTCGATTGACGTCATCAACCGTGGCGTCCCTCTGGATCTGGTGTTTCAGTCGATCGCTGGCACCGAAGCCGCCAACGCGAGCTTTGGCATCAACCTCAAGCTCTTGCAGGAAGGCTACGAAGCAGGGCTGAGCCTCAACCGCGGAACGGTCGGCCAGAACCTGATGTACTTCGAGACCGGCCAGGGCAGCGCCCTTTCAGCCAACGCTCATCATGGCGTCGATCAGCAGACCTGCGAGGCCCGCGCTTACGGAGTGGCACGGCACTACAAGCCGTTTCTGGTCAACACGGTGGTCGGCTTCATCGGCCCGGAATACTTGTACAACGGCAAGCAGATCATCCGCGCAGGCCTGGAAGACCATTTCTGCGGCAAGTTGCTTGGCGTGCCGATGGGCTGCGACATCTGCTACACCAACCATGCCGAGGCTGATCAGGATGACATGGATACCCTGCTGACACTGCTGGGCGTAGCCGGCATCAACTTCATCATGGGCATCCCGGGCTCGGACGACATCATGCTCAATTACCAGACAACCTCCTTCCACGACGCTTTGTACGCCCGGCAGAGTCTCGGCCTGCGTCCAGCGCCCGAGTACGAAGCGTGGCTGGAACGGATGGGCATCTTCACGCAGGCGGATGGCCGCGTGCGGTTCGCAGAAAGCCTGCCATCAGCGTTCCGCCAGGCTTTGGGGCACATCGCATGACTGACCGACCTTTCGACGACGTTACCCAGACCCATTCTGCAACCAGCCCGTGGCAAGCCTTGCGCAGCCTGACGCCCGCGCGTATCGCGCTTGGCCGCACCGGCACGAGCCTGCCGACCGCGGCGCAGCTGGATTTCCAGCTTGCTCATGCGCAGGCGCGCGATGCAGTGCATCTGGCGTTCGATCATTCAGCGCTGAGCGCGCAGCTGGCAGAAAAAGGTCATGAGACGCTGCTGCTGCACAGCGCCGCTGAGAATCGCGATATCTACCTGCAACGCCCTGATCTGGGGCGTCGCTTGAGCGAAGAATCCGCGCAACGGTTACGCGATTACGTTGCGGCGAATCCCGGCGGCACGGATCTGGCGCTGGTTGTCGCTGACGGGCTCTCCGCGCTGGCGGTGCATAACCATGCCGCGCCGTTTCTGGAACACCTGCGCGAGGCCGCCAGTTCCGAAGGCTGGAGTCTGTCGCCAGTCATTCTGGTCGAGCAGGGCCGGGTCGCCATCGGCGATGAAATCGGCGAACTGCTTGGCGCCAGAATGGTGGTCATTCTGATCGGTGAACGGCCCGGCCTCAGCTCCCCGGACAGCCTGGGCCTATACTTCACCTACGCGCCGAAAGTGGGCCTCAACGACGCCCATCGCAACTGTATTTCCAACATCAGACTGGAGGGTTTGAGTTATCCCATGGCCGCGCATCGTCTTCTGTACCTGATGCGTGAAGCCTGCCGCCGACAGCTTTCCGGGGTTAATCTCAAGGATGACGCGCAGATGAACACACTGGAGTCGGAGCCTTGTGCCGACAAGAAGGACAACTTTCTGCTCAGCGGCCCGCCCGCCCCGCATTAGATTGCGCTTTCTAACCCTGTCAGAGAGCATCGGATCGCAGCGAACGCAGTGCAGCCACGCGCGCTGTCGCCCCCCAGTGAAGTTGAGGCCCTAAAATGCGGATCATCGAAGCCACGCTTGAACACCTGGACCTGCTGAGCCCTCTGTTCGTCAAATACCGGGAGTTTTACGGCGAGATGGCCTATCCGGAGGCCTCACGGGATTTTCTTGAAAAGCGTATCAGTCGCGGCGAATCGGTGATCTATCTGGCGCTGGCCAACGATGACGACAGGGCATTGGGGTTCTGCCAGCTCTATCCGAGCTTTTCGTCGCTGTCGCTCAAGCCCGTGTGGATCCTCAACGACATTTACGTGGCTGAGGAATCGCGACGCCAACTGGTTGCCGACCATTTGATGAAGCACGCAAGAAAGATGGCTAGGGATACCCAAGCGATACGCATGCGTGTGGCGACCAGCAGCAACAATCTGGTGGCTCACAAGGTGTATGAGTCCATCGGCTTCAAGGAAGACACCCAGTTCAAGAACTATGTCCTTCCGCTGGACTGATCCGCTGATCACCCGGTCATGCCTGCGCAATGCTGCGGTGACCTCCCTCGCACCTTGATGAATGTTTTGCCCCTTCCTCTCCCGCAGACACCAAACGCGCATTTGCGCTCTATAATGCCGCGCGTATAGATCAGTAGTGTCTTCCGCTCGCGACCCGTTTCAGGGTTATCGCCCCAGGTGTACCAATGGATTTCAACCCGCTCGACCTCATCCTGCATCTCGACGTTTATCTCGATCTGCTGGTGACCAATTATGGCTCGTGGATCTACGCGATCCTGTTCATGGTGATCTTTTGTGAAACCGGGCTGGTGGTCATGCCCTTCCTGCCGGGCGATTCGCTGCTGTTCATCGCGGGCGCCGTTGCAGCCGGTGGCGGTATGGACCCGGTGCTTCTGGGTGGGCTGCTGATGCTGGCGGCGATTCTGGGGGACAGCACCAACTATATTGTCGGGCGCACGCTGGGTGAGAAACTGTTCAGCAACCCGAACTCGAAGCTGTTCCGCCGCGACTACCTGCTTCGCACTCACGCGTTCTACGCACGCCATGGCGGCAAAACCGTGACCCTGGCGCGCTTTCTGCCGATCATCCGTACCTTCGCCCCGTTCGTAGCAGGCGTGGGCCGAATGCATTACCCGCGATTCCTGGCATTCAGCGTGCTCGGCTCCATCCTGTGGGTCGGTAGCCTGGTGACCCTGGGCGTCTTTTTCGGCAATGTCCCTTTCATCAAACAGAACCTGACCTTGTTGGTGCTGGCGATCATTCTGCTGTCGCTGCTGCCGATGATTCTTGGCGTCGTCCGCAGCCGTAGCGGCCGTTCCGTCGACGTTCTCTGACGCATGTGGTCGTTGCGCAACTGGCGCCGGCAACGCACGCTGGCGAAAAGCCCAATCTCCGCCGAGCTGTGGCTCAGGGTTTGCCGGCGACTGCCGTTGCTGGATGGTCTGAACGAAGCGCAGCTCGAACAGCTGCGCGACGCCAGCGTGCTGTTCCTGCATGACAAGCACCTGACTGCATTGCCCGGCGTGGAGCTGGATGACGAGCAGCGTTTGTTTCTGGCGGCGCAGGCGCAGTTGCCATTACTGGGCCTTGGCGATCTGGACTGGTATCAGGGCTTTCACGAGATCGTGCTGTATCCCGACGACTTTCGCAGCCCGCAGCGCTACCGCGACCCCAGCGGGATCGAGCATGAGTGGGATGGCGAGCACAGCGGCGAAGCCTGGCTACGTGGCCCGGTGATTCTGGCCTGGCCCGGCGTGCTGTCGAGCGGCGGCTGGGATGGTTACAACCTGGTCATCCATGAGCTGGCGCACAAGCTGGACATGCTCAATGGTGACGCCAACGGCCTGCCGCCGCTGCACGGCGACATGAAGGTGACCGAATGGGCGAGCGTCATGCAGGCTGCGTTCGACGATCTCAATCACCAACTGGATGCGCATCCCGACGCCGAACCTGCCATCGACCCTTATGCGGCCGAAGATCCGGCTGAGTTCTTCGCGGTGACCAGCGAATATTTTTTCAGTGCACCGGACCTGCTGGTCGCTGCTTACCCCAAGGTTTATCAGCAGCTGCGGTTGTTCTATCGTCAGGACACACTCGCTCGGCTGCAGGTCCTGCAACGCGATGATCCGGCTTACGCAGAGCATCATTCGAGCCATCATCAAGGCCAGCACTGAGC
>JARDZH010000249.1 GCA_029240955.1 Pseudomonas sp.
AGCGTGGCGTACTCGGTGGCGACCAGGCTGACCTTGAAGCCAGCCTCTTCGGCCATTGCCTGGATGATCTGGCCCACTTGCTGGGCGATCGGGTTGTTGGCAACCTTCAGCTCGACCGTGAGCGGCAGCTTGACCCCGGCTTCGGCGAGCAGCTTCTTACTTTGCTCTACGTCACGGGCCGGAATTGGCAGGCTCTTGTCGTAATACACGCTGCTGCTGGGGAATGGCTGAGCGCTGGGCGCATACAGCCCTTCGAACACCACCTGATTGATCGCATCGCGGTCGATCGCCAGCTCGAAGGCCTTGCGCACGCGCTTGTCCTGGCCCATTGGGGTCTTGGAGCGTTCGCCATTGTTGGTGTTGTACATCATCTGCATGTAACCCAGGCCCGGCGTGTTGAACACCTGCAGTTTGCTGTCGGCTTTGGCGGTCTTCACGTCGGTGGGTGCCACGCGTTCGATGATGTCCAGATCGCCCGAGCGCAGGTTCGCCAGGCGCACCGAGGTGTCCGGAATGGGCAGGAAAATCACTTTGTCGAAGTGGTAGGCCTGCTTGTTCCAGTAGTTGTCGAAGCGCTCCAGCACGATGCGGTCCTGCTGCACCCGCTGCACGAATTTGTAAGGGCCTGAGCAGATCGGTTTGGAGCCCACGTCGGTGGCCGATGCCTTGGGCGCGAGCATCATGCCGGCGCGGTCCGACAGCTGAGAGATCAGCGTGGCGTCCGGTTGTTTGACCTTGATTGCCACGGTTTTGGCGTCGATCACTTCAACACTCTCCACCGACGACAGTTCGCTTTTGCGCAGCGAGTCGGGCAGGCTCCGGGCGCGGTCGAGGTTGAACTTCACCGCAGCCGCATCGAACGCCTCGCCGTCGTGAAAGGTCACGCCGTCGCGCAGGGTCATGGTCAGCGTCTTGCCGTCTTCACTCCAGTTCCAGGCCGTCGCCAGTTGCGGGATGAATTTGAGGTCCGGGCTCACGTCCACCAGCTTGTCGCACAGCGCGGTATAGACCAGTCGGCCGGAATAGGTACGCGAGCGATGCGGGTCCAGCACGTCCGGGTCATCCTGAATGCCGATGCGCAACGTCGATTCGGCGAATGCGGCATTGGCGGCGAGCAGTAAAAGCGATCCTGTCATCAGGTGGGCGAACTTCATGGATGACTCTCCAGAGATAAGGCTTGATGGCTTTTGAACAGATTGAGGCGCTGGGTGTAGGCCGCGCTTGGCGTGGGGACCACCAGCGAGCCGGCCCCGGCATTGGCGATTTCGCGCCAGTAATGACAGGCGACCTGGCGTCCGTCCTCGACGGTTTCGAACGCCGGTTTCATGTCGCGGCACAGCGGGCGCGCGTGCGGGCAGCGGGTATGAAAGCGGCAGCCGGAAGGCGGTCGGCTCGGGCTCGGCATGTCGCCGCCCAGCACCGGCCGCGGGTGGCGCAAATCGGGATGGCTGACCGGTACCGCGGCCATGAGCGCTTGGGTGTAAGGGTGCAAAGGGGTTTCGAACAGCGCGTTGACCGGCGCCAGTTCGACGATCTCGCCCAGGTACATCACGGCGACCCGGTCGCTCATATGACGAATCACCGCCAGCCCGTGGGCCACGATGACCAGCGTCAGGCCGAACTGATGCTTGAGGTCTTCCAGCAGATTGACCACCTGCGCCTGCACCGAAACGTCCAGCGCCGACACCGGCTCGTCACCCAGAATCAGGCGCGGTTCGGAGGCGAGCGCACGCGCAATGCCGATACGCTGACGCTGGCCGCCGGAGAACTCATGGGGGTAACGGCTGCCGTGTTCGGGGGCCAGACCCACGGTGCGCAGCAGTTCGGCGACCTTGTCCTGGCGCGCGCTGGTGCTGTCGTCGCGGTGCAGCCAGATCGGCTCGCCGATGATCGAGTCCACGCTCATGCGCGGGTTCAGCGAGGCGAACGGGTCCTGAAAGATGATCTGCAGATCGCGCCGCACCTGACGCAGCTTGTCCGGCGCCAGGTTGGCGAGGTTCCGGCCTTCGTAAATGACATCGCCGGCAGTGGGCTTGAGCAGGTTGAGCAGCACTCGGCCAAGGGTCGATTTTCCCGAGCCGGACTCACCGACCAAGGCCAGCGTCTCGCCTCTGCGTACGGACAGCGATACTTCATTGACCGCCTGCACCGGCGGCTTCTTGCGCTGGAATAATCCGGCTTCGCTGCTGAAATGCTTGCTGACCGCAATGCTTTCCAGAATCGGTGTAGTCGCGCCAGCGTCTGCAGCCGATTGAGGTGTGTGCAGGCTCATGCGCTGACTCCCAGGTGGTGTTCGAGTGGCGCCCGGATGCAGGCAGCGAAGTGCCCGCTGGACACTTCCAGCAGCGGCGGTCTGGCTTCCCGGCACGCCGGAATCACAAACGGACAACGTCCGGCAAAGCGGCAGCCGCTGGGCATTTCGGCGGGCGTCGGTACGCGGCCGTTGATCGTCGCAAGGCGGCCTTCACGGGGGCCGATCGAGGGCATCGAGCCCATCAGGCCGATGGTGTACGGGTGCTGCGGGTCGTCGAACAAGGTCTTGACCGAACCGCTCTCGACCACTTGCCCGGCGTACATGACCATCACGTCGTCGGCCACTTCGGCGACCACGCCCAGGTCATGGGTGATCAGGATCATCGAGGTGCCGGTTTCGTGCTGCAGGTTGCCCACCAGCGACAGGATCTGCGCCTGAATGGTCACGTCCAGCGCGGTGGTCGGTTCGTCGGCAATGATCAATGCGGGATCGTTGGCCAGCGCCATGGCGATCATCGCGCGCTGCCGCATGCCGCCCGACAGTTCGTGCGGATAGGCATCCAGACGCTGCGCCGCATCGGGCACACGAACCTTTTCCAGCATCTGCAACGCGCGCTGGCGTGCCGCAGGCTTCGCCAGACCCTGATGGCGCATGACGCTCTCGGCAATCTGCTCGCCAATGGTGAACACCGGGTTGAGCGAGGTCATCGGCTCCTGAAAGATCATCGCCATGCGGTTGCCGCGCACATCCAGCAAGCGCTCGTCGCTCATGCCCAGCAGCGGCTCATCGAGCAGGCTGGAGGCATCGGCCTGAACCTGCGCAGTGCCTGGCAACAAGCCCATCAGCGCCATGGAGGTCACGCTCTTGCCGCAGCCCGACTCACCCACGATGGCCAGCGTCTTGCCGGGTGCGACGGTAAACGACACGCCGTCGACCACGTTGGCCGGGGCGCCTTTGAAGCGCACGGTAAGGTTGTCGACGCTCAATACCGGGCGGCGTGTATCGGGGCTCATAAGGCGGCCTCAAGATCTTGATGAATAACGGTGTCCAGCGCCTGCTGCAATGCGCGCAGGTGACCGCGCATGGCCGTCGCGGCCTTGATCGGGTCGCGGCTTTCGATGGCGTTGACGATGTCGTCGTGGTCGTGGCTGTACGTGCTCAGTCGATCAGTACTCCGCGCCCGCTGGCGCAGATCGCGCCAGGCCGGGTCGAGTCGGATGGCGTCGAGCATTTCGAAGATGTCGAGCATCAGCCGGTTGCCCGCCGCTTCGGCAATGCCGCGATGCAACGCGCTGTCCCACAGCTCTAGCCCTTCGGCGTCGACTTCTTCTGCATCCTGCTGGCGAGTAGTGCGCTCGGTCAGGCGACGCAGGATTGCCATCTGATCGCCGCTGGCGCGTACCGCTGCCAGCGAGGCCAGAACCGGTTCCAGATGCAGGCGCGCCTCCATGACCTCGCTGAAATTGGTCCGGCTCGACAACTTGGCAAAGCTCATGGACGCGCTCGGCGGCGTGGGTCCGACAAAGGTTCCTTTACCCTGGCGTCGCCAGATCTGACCCTCGGCTTCCAGGATCGCCAGCGCCCGGCGAATGGCCCGGCGACTGACGCTGAAATTCACCGCCAGCTCGCGCTCGGTCGGCAGCGCCCGCTGGGGAAATGCGGCATGTTGGGCGACCATCTGCCGCAAGGCATCGAGCGCCAGTTTTGATGAGTTGTCCTGGGGCTCGTCAGGCTTGAACCTTTCCATCGTGGTTTCTCATGACAAGTCCGCATCAAGGTGCACGGGCACACAAAGGCCCTGCACTGCTATGCAAGGGAGATTGCAATAGCGATGCCAATGGAAATTGGTTCAGGAAATGTCAGGCGAGAGATTTCAGTGCAGGTCTGAAAGCGAGACGCATCGGGCCAATTAGCCAATGGTTCGCGGGGGTTGCGCGGGAACGAGCGAATTGGTTCGCGTACAAGCGAACCAATTCCTGTTCGATGGCGGACGAGTGCTTGGTTGTGGTTCGGCTGCCTCTTTTAGAGGCAGCCGAACGCGAGTCAGTCCACGAGTTGGATCAGCTGCCACTCGATCGAGTGGGCATCGATATCCAGCAGCACCAGCGTCACCGGCAACTTGAACCGCCGCCGACCTGCGCTGCCAGGATTGAGGTAGAGCCGCTCGCCACGCCACTCAATCAGCGGCTTGTGGGAATGCCCGGTGATGACCAGCTTGATGCGGTCATCGAGCAGCGCAGGAACGTCGGCGATGTCATGCACCAACAAAACGGGCCAGCCCTCCAACTCGAACATCAAATGATCGGCAATGCCGTTCGCCCAAGACAGATTCAAATCGTTGTTGCCCCGCACCACCTGCAGCGGCGCCATGGCTGCCAGTTGATCAAGGATATCGGCGTTGCCGATGTCGCCCGCGTGAACGATCAGCTCGCAGCCTTGCAGTGCGGCTACAGCCTCCGGACGAAGCAGGCCGTGGGTGTCGGAGATGATGCCGACCTTCATGATGACTCCTGTAGGAGCGCGCTTGCCC
>JARDZH010000250.1 GCA_029240955.1 Pseudomonas sp.
TGAACGTCTCCTGATACTCCGCCTCGCAGTCCGAGTCGGCCACGATCCCGCCGCCGCCCCAGCAGGACACGCGACCGTCCTTGACCAGCAGACTGCGGATCGCGATGGAGCTGTCCATGTTTCCCCGCACATCCACATACAGCAGCGAGCCGCAGTACAAGGCGCGGCGGGTGGGTTCCAGTTCGTCGATGATCTGCATCGCGCGGATCTTCGGCGCGCCAGTGATCGAGCCGCCCGGAAAGCTGCCAGCGATCAGGTCCAGCGCGTCATTGCCAGCCGCCAGTTCGCCGGTCACGCTGCTGACCAGATGATGCACGTTGGGGTAAGTTTCCAGACTGAACAGCTCCGGCACTTTCACCGAGCCGATCCGGCAACTGCGACCCAGATCGTTGCGCAACAGGTCGACGATCATCAGGTTCTCCGCGCGGTCTTTCGGGCTCGCGAGCAACTCGTCGGCCAGCGCCGCATCCGAATCCGCGTCATGCCCCCGGGCACGTGTGCCCTTGATCGGGCGGGTTTCGACCTGGCCATCGGTGACACTGACGAAACGCTCAGGCGACAGGCTCAACACCGCGCCGCCATCAGGCAACGAAACATAACCGGAAAACGGCGTCGGACAAGCGCCGCGCAATGCTGTGTACGCCGCCCACGGGTCTCCGTCGCAATCGGCCTGAAACCGCTGGGCAAAGTTGACCTGATAGCAGTCACCCGCCTGGATATAAGCCTGAATGCGCGCAAACGCCGCACGGTATTGCTCGGCGCTGAGGTTGGCCCGGAAGGGTGTTTCAAGCGAAAACGTTGAATCGATGGGCGAGGATGGCTGAGCGAACAGCGCCAGCAAACGTGAGCGCTCATCGGCAGCGAGGGAAGGGTGGCAGACCAGTTGCGAGGTCTGCGCATGGTGATCGCTGATCACCGCCCAGGCGTACAGACCCAATGCTGCGTCGGGCAGTTGCAGATCATCCACCGCCAGTTCCGGCAGCGGCTCCAGGCGACGGCCGAAATCGTAGCTCAGGTAGCCGATCAGCCCGCCGGCGAACGGCAGTTCGCTTCCCTGTGGCAACTGTGCCTTTCCCAACCGAGCCACACCTTGGCGAAGACGCATGAGGAGGGCCGCGCCGGGCTCGTTGGCTTGAGGGGAAAACTGCTCGATTGGCCACGCGCTGAGCAAGTCGAATCGGCCTCGGTCCGCGCCGGTACGACCGCTGTCCAGCAGCACCGCGCCCGGAGCATGACGGATACGGCTGAAGTATTCGGCGGGGTCAGCGGAATAAGGCAGGGGATGCAGGCTACAGATCGGCATTCGCGGGTTCGGTCAACAGAGTGGAGTCGCTGATTGTAATGCCGCCTGAGCCTCGCTCCTAGCAACACTCGGGCAAGGCCAGGGCAAGCCACGCGGCGGCCGGGTGTGCACGCTCTTTTTACTCGACGTGGCCGAAGGTTTCCTGCACGAACTTCAAGCGCTGCTCCGGGCTTTCCTGCTCGCCATTTCGCGCGAGCTCTTCCAGCCGGGCCTCGACGGCCTGGGTTCGGTGGGTGAGGCCGCAGTCGTTGGCGATCTGAATGTTCAGACCGGGGCGGGCGTTCAGTTCCAGAATCAGCGGGCCTTTGTCCTCGTCCAGCACCATGTCCACGCCAATGTAGCCAAGGCCGCACAGCTCGTAACACTCAGCGGCCAGCTTCATGAAACCGTCCCAGGTCGGCAGTTGCACGCCGTCGACCGCATTGGTCGTGTCCGGGTGTTTGCTGATGATGTTGTTCAGCCAGGTGCCTTGCAAGGTGATGCCAGTGGCAAGGTCCACCCCGACGCCGATGGCACCCTGGTGAAGGTTGGCCTTGCCGCCGGACTGGCGGGTCGGGAGGCGCAGCATGGCCATTACCGGGTAGCCCATCAGCACGATGATGCGGATGTCCGGCACGCCTTCGTAGCTGATGCTCTTGAAGATCGGGTCGGGTTTGACGCGGTATTCGATCAAGGCCCGGTCCCGGTGTCCACCCAGCGAGTAGAGCCCGGTCAGGATGCTGGAGACCTGATGCTCGATCTCCGAGTGGCTGATAATGCGCCCGGACACCGTGCGGTAGCGCTCCTCGAAGCGATCGGCGATCACCAGAATGCCGTCGCCGCCGGCACCCTGCGCCGGCTTGATCACGAAATCGCTGCGTCCGCCGATGAGTTCGCCGAGCTTGTCGATTTCCTTCTCGGTCGAGATGATCCCGTACATCTCAGGAACGTGAATGCCGGCCTGGATCGCCCGCTCCTTGGTGATGATCTTGTCGTCGACGATCGGATACAGACTGCGCTTGTTGTACTTGAGCACGTAGTCGGCGTTACGCCGGTTGATGCCCATGATGCCCTTGGCTTCCAGCGCTTTCCATGTTTTCCACCAGCCGATCACTTGGCGTGTTCCTCTTTCAGGAAGGCCTTGAAGCGCATCAGTTCAGTCAGGCGGTAACCGCGGTATCTGCCCATCGCCAGCATGAAACCGACCAGCACCAGCAGCACGGCGGGGAAGGTGAACACGAAATAGGTCAGCTCCGGCACCATCATGATCAAATGCGCCAGGGAGGCTGCGAACAGCGTACCGATGGCGACTTTCATGGCGTGACTGGCCCCGCGTTCTTCCCAGGTGATGGACAGACGCTCGATGGTCATGGTCAGAATCACCATCGGGAACAGCGCCACCGACAAGCCGCGCTCAAGGCCCAGCTTGTGACTGAACAGACTGATTGCCGCGATCAGCACCACGACAAAAGTCAGCACCACCGAGAGGCGCGGCAGCATCTGCAGCTTGAGGTGCTCTAGGTACGAGCGCAGCGACAGGCCCAGCGCAGTGATCACGGTAAAGAGCGCGATGCCGAAACCCAGCTGCGTCTCGCGGAACGCCAGCGCAATCAGCACGGGCGTGAAGGTGCCCAGGGTCTGCAGACCGATCAGGTTGCGCAGCACCAGAATGACCAGCACGCCAATGGGGATCATCACCATGATCATGAACGTCTGCTGGGTCTGCAGCGGCAGGCCGTAGAGCGAGTAGGACAGAAAGTCTGCGTCGGTGCTTTCGTCGGTCAGCTTCGCCAGACGCATGGCGTTCATTTCACTGTTGTTGAGGCTGAAATTGACCTGGACCTTGCGGCCGCCTTCGGCGGTGATCAGGTTCTCTTCACCGGTCCACCACAGCAAGCGGTCTTCCGGCAGGCCGGCCTCGCCCGTTTCCGGGTTGAAGTACAGCCAGTCCTTGCCGTTGAAACTGCGCAGCCAGAGCTCCGGCGTCTGCGGCTGATCGGCCACAAGGCGGATGGTGTGGGCTTTTTCCATCGGCACGTGGGCGATGGACAACAGCAATTCGGTGACCTGGGCTTTCTTCGCGACCGAGGTGTCGCCGCCCAGCAGCAGCTTGACGTTGTCATCGTTCAGGTTGTTGACCCGTTTGATGGCCTCGGTGATGAACGTCTCCACGTCCGCCGAATGCTGACGGATCGGCGCGAGCAGTGCTTCGGCGGCGATCTTCTCAGGCCCTTCGACCGGAATGCTGTCACGGAAGATCGGGCCTTTGAGCTTGGGCTTGTCGCCGGTATAGCGCTTGGTGAGCACCAGACGGTAGTAGAGCGTCTGGTTGCCGGTCGCGCGACGGGTCGACCAGGTCACGCGGCGATTGCCGTCGGCGCGGTTGACGCTGACGCCGTAATTGTTGGAGATGAAGCTCTCGTTGAGGCTGATGTAATCGTGAGCCAGAGGCGGCACGAACATCTGGATCTTGACCGAGTCCTTGGGGTTGGCGACGAATTCGACCTTGGCGTCGATGTTCCACAAGTCGTCGGTTTCTTCTTCGCTCACGGGGATGCCGAGCGCGACTATCTGGTAAGCCGTGATCGCAATGCCCATGGTCACCAGCACAGCGATCAGGATTTTCAGATGGAGCGTAAGAGCGCGCATGTTTCTACTCTGCGTTTTGAGCGACGGAAGCACAGCCGGGCTTGCCGGCGGCGTATTTAAGACTCGGGTCGACCAGCGCATCGAAATGCTTGAGCGCCTCGGAGCCGATCAGAAGCGGGTATTGGAACGCACTTCGGTCGGTCAGGTTCACTTCCACGGTACGTAAAACTTCACCCATGCAGATATCGAGGCTGATCACCGGACGGGCGCTGTATTGCTGCTCTTCGTCAGGGTCCAGATCGTCGGCGCGGCGCTTGATCTTGCTGACTCGCGCCAGTGGACGTTCGATCGGGTGAGCATGACGGTCATCGATCGCCAGATAGAACCGCACCCAGCTCTCGCCGTTGCGCTTGAAGTGCTTGATGTCCCGCGCGCTGAGCGAAGCGGTCTTGGCGCCGGTGTCGAGCTTGGCGGCAACTTCCAGATCGATGCCGTTGAGCCACGCATATTCATTGAGGCCATATACGGTCTTGCTGGCAGCAACGCTCAGGGTGGGCATGAACAGCAGGCAGAGCAGGGCGGGGAGAAAGTTGAGTCTCATAGATCCTGGCGCTGTGCGCAGTGGGAGCGGAATCGGGGCGCGAGGCCGGGAACCGGGCCGGCCAGGCGAAGCGGCTGCATTCTAGCATGGGGTTTTTTCGACGCCAGTTATGTGGCGGTCTGAGTATTTCGTAGGAATCTTCTATGGCCAAGCCCAGTGAGAGAGGTAGTGCCGAATTAGAAGATTGTCGACAATCATAAGGATTTGAATTGACCAGCAGCATTTTCATGGCTATTTTCACCGTCACGAATTGCAAGAGTGTCAACAATGTTGAATGAGCTGGCGTCGGTGTACGAGTCCGAAGGTGATTCGGCCACACTGTCGGAAAACGTCTTC
>JARDZH010000251.1 GCA_029240955.1 Pseudomonas sp.
GGCTGAGGCCGCCGCAATCACTTTCGCCGAAATGCTGAAAGTCTTCCTTCGATACGCCAGTGTTTCTGACTCGTCTCCAGGAATAACCTTACGCAACTGGACTGCCCGTTGTGCAAAAACCTGCAGCGGTCGGTCTCAAGGAAAGCAATCGTCGTTGATGTCTGGGGAACTCGATTATGAAATCACTTTTCACCTTCGCAAGCCTTGCCCTTGCGGTATCGGTTAGCGGCCTTTCGTACGCGGACGCAACGAATCCACCGCCGCAGGAGACAAACAGCGCGCAAGGCGCCTCACCGCTCCAGCAGATTTACGCGTTCGACGGGCCGATGCCGACGGGCGTTACGGTGACCGAAACGGGCAGGGTCTTCGTCAATTTCCCGCGCTGGGGGGACAACGTCGAGTTCACAGTCGCCGAGCTCGCCAACGGGCAACTGACGCCCTACCCCGACTTGAAGATCAACGTTGCAGACCCGAATGATGCGGCAGCGGGTTTCATCAGCGTGCAAAGCGTGGTTGCGGACGGTCGCGGCCGACTCTGGGTACTCGACACAGCCGCGCCTGAGTTCTCTGAGCCGCGCGCCGGCGGCGCCAAGCTGGTAGCAATCGATCTGGCGTCTAATAAAGTCGTCAAGACGCTGGTCTTTCCGCAAAGCGTGATTCTGCCGAGTACGTATGTAAACGACGTACGCTTCGATTTTCGCGTGGGCAAAGAAGGCGTGGCGTATGTCACTGACTCTTCTGTTACAGGCCCGGGCGGGATCATCGTCGTTGACCTTGCGAGCGGCGATGCCACCCGCCGTCTGAGCGGTGCCAAGGCCACGTCCGTCGACCCTGCTTTCGTGCCAGTGATCGAAGGCAAGCCTGCTCTCGTCACGCGTAACGCCAAAGGTGAAACCGGGTCGCTCAAAGTGGCGTCTGACGGGATTGCGTTATCAAGCGACGGTAAGACGTTGTACTTCTGCCCGCTTTCAAGCCGACATTTGTACTCCGTACCAACCGAGTTGCTGAGAGATCCGAAAGTCACCGAATCTGCGCTGGAAGAAGCTGTTACCGATCTGGGCGAGAAAGGCGCCTCGGATGGCCTTGAAGCGGATGCCCAAGGCTCCGTTTATGCAGGCGACTACGAGAACAATGCTATCAAACAGCGTCTGGCTGACGGTTCGTGGCGCACGCTCGTGCAGGATCCGAAAGTGCTTTGGCCGGATACGCTGTCGATTGGGCCGGACGGATATCTGTATTTCATTGCAAATCAGCTGCACCGCTCGCCAGGTTTCAATGATGGAAAGGACAAGCGTGAGAAGCCTTACAGCCTTATGCGAGTCCGCATCGATGCAAAGCCTGCAAGTACCTACTAAGGCGTTGAGGATCCCGTTAACCGGGGACAAAACCCGACCCATAAAAAACCCGGCCAGTGCCGGGTTTTTGGTGCGCAAAGCGCTTGATGAAAACGGCGCGTCAAAGAGTTATGCACGTTTTCTCAAAAAGTCGCTTGTTGAGAATATCTATAGAAAACAAGCAATTGAAGCCGGAATTTTTGCAGGTGTCAGAAACGGTACACAGGTTATCCACAAATTCAGACGGGAACCTTTTCACCTGTGGTCACAGGCGTAACAGGTGAACCCATTGCACGCTGAGTCTCCTCGTTCCAGGTCTGTACACGCTCGTTCAAGGCGGCAATGGCGCGTGGTCCTGTGCCCTCGGCGTACATCGGCTCGCCAATGACCAGTTCGATGGTACCGGGCACTTTACCCCAGCCCTCTTTCGGCCAGTATTTACCGGCGTTGTGAGCGACCGGCAGCACGGGCAGGTCCGCGTTTACTGCCAGCGCCGTGCCGCCGCGCGAGAACTTTCCGACCTGGCCGTATGGCACGCGAGTACCCTCCGGGAAGATCAGCACCCAGACGCCATCCTTCAAAAGCTCATCGCCCTTTCTGGCAATTTCCTTGAGGGCCGCCTTCGGGTTATCCCGATCGATGGCGATGGG
Organism: Pseudomonas sp.; assembly: GCA_029240955.1. Next base: position 1,985 of record JARDZH010000251.1, read on the forward strand.
ACGCAGCATCGCCATCGCCCAGCCAAAGAACGGTACATACAGCAGTTCGCGCTTGAGCACCTGACTCATCGGTTCGAAGTAAGCCGACAGAAAGAATGTTTCCCAGGTGCTCTGGTGATTGGAGATGATGACGCACGGCGTCTTCGGAACGTTCTCCGCACCGGTGACCTTTACCCGGATGTCGAGAAAGACGCGAGTGAGCCAGATTGCGCATCGGCACCAGTAGACGTTGATGAACCGGTAGCGAGCCTTGAATGGCAAGAAAGGCGCGACAAAGAAGCTCAAGGTGCACCACAGCAACGAGCTGGTGCCTAGCAACAGGTAGAAAAGAAAGATCCTGATTGCCCGGATGATCGACATAGTTGCGTTTACCGTACGGGCGGCTGCCCGCTCCTGAGACGTGCTGAACCTTGAAGCCTGGCGGTTCAGCGACCGCCGTTGTGGATAAGTTCTGCGGCGACTGCCGCCAGATCGTCAAAAATCAGCGTGCCTGCGGGCAGCTCACCGTTCAGTGTCTTTTGGCCCTTGCCGGTCTTCACCAGAACAGGCTGACAATCGACGGCTGAAGCGGCTTGCAGGTCACCTTTGCTGTCGCCCACAAACCACAGCCCGGGCAGATCAGCTGCATAATGCCGGGCAATGGCATGCAACATTCCCGGCTTGGGTTTGCGGCAGTCGCATCCCTCATCCGGGCCGTGCGGGCAGTACACGATCAGACCGACCTCGCCCCCTTGCTGCGCCACCAGACTTCGCAAACGCGCGTGCATGGCATCAAGGGTCGCCAGATCGTAATAACCTCGGGCAATGCCCGACTGGTTGGTGGCAATCGCCACCGTCCAGCCGGCTTTGCTCAATGCTGCGATGGCCTCGATCGAGCCTGGAATGGGCACCCACTCCTCTACCGATTTTATGTAAGCGTCGGAGTCGTGGTTGATCACTCCGTCCCTATCAAGTATCAGCAGTTTCAACAGCGACCCCTTGTCAGCCCAGCAGCGAGATGTCGGCTACGCCCAGGAACAGACCGCGCAGACGGGCCAGCAACGCGTAACGGTTGGCGCGCACGTTAGGGTCTTCGGCGTTGACCATTACCGCTTCGAAAAACGCGTCGACCGGCTCACGCAGGGTTGCCAGACGTGCCAGCGACTCACTGTACTGACGCTCTGCCGCCATAGGCTGAACAGCATGGTCAGCCTGCTGAATGGCCGAGTACAGCGAGAACTCATTGGCGTTGTCGAAGTACTTGGGCTCGACCGTATTGGCAACGTTGCCTTCGGCCTTGCTCAACAGATTCGATACGCGCTTGTTCACGGCCGCCAGTGCCGCTGCCTGAGGCAGCTTGCGGAAGGCCTGTACTGCCTGAACGCGCTGGTCAAAGTCCAGAGCCGAGCCTGGCTGCAGGGCACGCACCGACAGGTACACCGCCACTTCAACGCCTTCGTCTTCGTAACGTGCACGCAGGCGGTCGAAGATGAACTCCAGAACCTGCTCAGGCAGGCCTGCGGTCTTGACCTTGGCGCCGAACTGGGCCACCGCGAATTTCACGGTTTCGATCAGGTCCAGATCCAGCTTCTTCTCGATCAGGATCCGCAGAATGCCCAGCGCCGCACGACGCAGTGCATACGGGTCCTTGCTGCCGGTGGGCAGCATGCCGATACCGAAGATGCCCACCAGGGTGTCGAGCTTGTCAGCGATGGCAACCGCGGCACCTGTCAGCGTAGTCGGAAGTTCAGCGCCGGCGCCACGCGGCATGTACTGTTCGTTGAGCGCCAGCGCAACGTCTTCCGGCTCACCGTCTGCCTTGGCGTAGTAGTAACCGGCAACGCCCTGCATTTCAGGGAATTCGCCGACCATCTCGGTCGCTAGGTCGCACTTGGACAACAGACCCGCGCGAGTCGCGCGCTGGGCATCGCCGCCAATGCGTGGAGCGATGAACGCCGCGAGCCTCGAAACACGTTCGGCCTTGTCGAACACACTGCCCAGCTGAGCCTGGAACACCACGTTCTTGAGACGATCGTTGAAGGTTTCCAGCTTCTGCTTCTTGTCCTGCTTGAAGAAGAACTCGGCATCGGTCAGCCGTGGGCGAACCACCTTCTCATTACCGGAGATGATCTGCGCCGGATCGCTGCTTTCGATGTTGGCAACGGTGATGAAGCGCGGTAGCAACTTGCCGTCGGCGTCCAGCAGGCAGAAATACTTCTGGTTGTCCTGCATGGTGGTGATCAATGCTTCCTGAGGCACTTCCAGAAAGCGCTCTTCGAAAGAGCAGACCAGCGGCACAGGCCACTCAACCAGACCGGTGACTTCATCCAGCAGACTTGGCGGTACGATCGCGGTGCCTTCCTGCAAGGTGGCCAGCTCTTCGACGCGCTTGCTGATGATCTGGCGACGTTCGTTGAAGTCAGCCAGTACATTGGCAGCGCGCAAGTCGGTCAGGTAGCTAGCGGGCGAAGAAATACGCACGTCTTCCGGGTGATGGAAACGGTGCCCGCGGGACATGCGGCCTGCATGCTGAGCGAGGATGGTGCAATCCACTACCTGATCGCCGAACAGCATGACCAGCCACTGGGTCGGACGCACGAACTCTTCCTTGCGAGCACCCCAGCGCATGCGCTTGGCGATCGGCAGGTCGTTCAGCGAATCCTCGACAATGGTCGGCAGCAGACTGGCGGTCGGCTTACCCACGATGTTCTGGCTATAACGCAGTTTCGGACCGCTCTGATCGATCTCGCTCAGGTCGACGCCGCACTTCTTGGCGAAGCCCAGCGCAGCCTGAGTCGGGTTGCCGTCAGCATCGAATGCCGCCTGACGCGGCGGGCCATC
>JARDZH010000252.1 GCA_029240955.1 Pseudomonas sp.
GATGGCGTCGAACGCGGACGGCGTGATCGGCACGAAGCGAACCTTGTCCCCAGCCTGCAGCAGACAGGGCTCATCGCGATACACATCAAACAGGGTCAACGGCGTGCGGCCGATCAGGTTCCAGCCGCCCGGCAGCACCAGCGGATAGATCACCGACTGCCGGTTCGCCAGACCAATGCTGCCTGCCGCCACCTGCTTGCGGGGCGTCGCCCGTCGCGGCGGATTCAGTTGCGCGGGCAGCACGCCGATATACGGATGCCCGGGCGCAAACCCGAGCATCAGCACATCGATCCACTCACTGCTGTGCAGCTCGATCAGCGCCTGCGGCGTCACGCCGAGCCGGGCGGCGACCTCGTCGAGATCCGGCCCGTGATCGCCGCCGTAACACACCGGGATCTCGATTCGCCGCGGCTCGAAGGCGTCCCGAGCTGCAGTGCCTTCCAAAATGTTTTCGATCTGGCCGAGCAGCGCTTCGAACGGTCCGGTTCCATCGCCGCTCGCTACTCGCTCGGGTCGGTAATGGATGCCGAGCGACACCATGGCGGGCACGATGTCAGTGACGCCGGACAGTTCGCCTGCCTCGACAGCTTGCTGCAGCCGCCTGGCGCAGGCCGCGACCCGTCGGGTGACAGGCGCGCTGAGTACGTCGCCGAAGGTCAGCATCAGGCAGCTGTCTCCGGCGTACACCGCCGTCCAGGGCGCGGCGGCGTTGCTCTCAGTGATGTGCAACGAATTCAACATGGTCATCTCTGTCATCTACACCTTGTCGACTAACGTTCGAGCGGCTTGCCGGCCGTTTCCTTGAGAAACAGCAGTGACACCAGACTCAGCGCAGCTGCACCTGCCAGAAAGAACCCGGGCATCAGCAGATTTCCTGTCGTCTCGATCAGCGCAGACGACATGTACGGTGCGATGCCGCCGCCCATGATAGCGCCCAGGTTGATGGCGATCGCCATACCGGTATAACGCACGCGGGTTGGGAACTGCTCGGCGTAGGTCGGGTAACCCACGGACTGGATGATCGGCATCGGCAATGTCGCGACGAGCATGGCCAGCGCTGCCACCCAGATGCTGGCGCCCTGCATCAGCACCATCATGGGCACGACCAGCACAATGTAGCCGCTGAAACCGATTGCCAGCGTGCGACGACGGCCCAGTCGATCCGAGACGCTGCCCCAGAACGGCATCATGGCAGCGACCAGAAAGCTGATGGTCGCGATGGTCCAGTACACGTGCGACTTATCGAATTTGAGATAAGTCGTCAGGTAGATATTCATGAACACGATGCCAATGAAGTACCCGACGTTCTGCCCGAAGGCCAGCACCACCACCCGCACGACCTTGCCCAGATGCTGGCTGAACACCTCTCGCACTGGAGCGGCGGGGGGCTTTTCCTTCTTCAGGAACGCCTGATATTCCGGCGTTTCTTCAACGTTATGCCGAAGCTTGCAGGAGAGGATCACCAGCGGCACGCACAGAAAGAACGGGATGCGCCAGCCCCACGCCTGCAGCGCTTCGGGCGAGAGAAACAGCGTGACCAGCCCGCAGACGCAGGCAGCCGTACCGCCGCCCACGGCCACACCGACCGGGGTGAACGACCCGAAGAACCCGCGACGGTGCGCCGGCGAGGACTCGGCCACGAACGCCGCAGCGCCCACCACCTCGGCGCCTGCGAAAAAGCCCTGCGCCAGACGGATCAGCACCAACAGTATCGGCGCGAGGGCACCGGCCTGCGCGGCCGTAGGAAGGAAGCCGATCAGTGCGGTCGCCAGGCCCATGCCAATGACAGTGGTCATCAGGACCGCGCGACGCCCTATCCGATCGCCAAGGCGACCCAGAACGATACCGCCCAGTGGCCGGGTCAGAAAGGCGCTGCCGAACACCGCCAGCGAAGCGAGCAATGCTGCGGCCGGGTTGTCACTGGGGAAGAACAGCGGCGCGATGATCGCGGCCATGTAACCGTAGACGCCGAACTCGTAGTACTCGACGGCCGTGCCGGTCGACGCCGCTATCGCGGCCTTTCGGCTGACGGAACCACCGGTTTTCGAAAGAGGGGACGAAGCAGCGCCGGCCGCGGTCGGAGCGGCGCCCTGTGAGGCTAATACGCGAGACATGATTCACCATTCACGGACCAAGGGTTATTGGTCAGGCGACTGGAATCGCCTGTTTTTATGTATTTGCGCGGGGCAAACAGGTTGTGATGGGCAGTTGCAACAAATGCGTGAAGCGACTTCTCGTACGGTTTTTGTGATTCTTTTTTATGGATGAGCGGCCCTGACAGGATCAGCGCCGCCGCGCGGCTTACTTGGCGAACAGCTGGCTCATGTCCTTGAACGCTTTGAACTCCAGCGCGTTACCGCAGGGGTCGAACAGGAACATGGTGGCTTGCTCGCCGACCTGGCCCTGGAAACGGATGTAGGGTTCGATCACAAACTTGGTTTCACGCTCCTGAAGCCGGGCAGCCAGCGCTTCCCATTCATCCCAGTTCAGAATGATGCCGAAGTGCGGGACAGGCACGTCATGGCCGTCGACCGCGTTGGTGTGAGCGGCGTCCTGGCTGGCGGTCTTGGGATGCTCGTGGATGACCAACTGATGCCCGTAGAAATCGAAGTCGACCCAATGAGTGCTGGAGCGGCCTTCGGCCAGGCCGAACGTCTCACCGTAAAAAGCGCGCGCAGCCGGGAGGTCGTAGACGGGAATTGCGAGGTGAAACGGAGAAAGGCTCATCAGTCACTCCAATCTTGGTTTTATGCTGTGTTGGCGAGCGCTGCAGACCTGCACTGCGCCCTGATCCGGAGTATAGGGTTGGCCCAGAAACAAAAAAAACAATATATTTTATCGAGTTCAACAAGGAATATTTATCAATGATTCGCGAACTCAAGACCCTGGTTGCCGTGGTCCGGGAGGGGACTTTCGCAGCCGCCGCGCAAAAGATCGGGCTCACCCAGGCCGCCGTCAGCGCGCAGATCCAGCGCCTTGAAACCGAACTGGGGCTTGAACTGTTCGACCGAACCGGACGCAGCGCCCAGCTCAATGCGACGGGATACCAGACCCTTCAACAGGCTCAGGAACTCATTCGCCTGTACAACAACCTCGGCTCACCGGCACCGGAAACCCAAGCGCCGCAGTTGGTCACGATCGGGGCAATCGCCTCGGTGCAGCGCATGCTGCTGCCCGAGGTCCTGGCGACATTCCATCGGCAGCATCCGAGCTTTCGCACCCGAATTCTGCCTGGCCTGTCGATGGAGATGGTGGACCAGGTGGACGCCGGCGAGATCGACATGGCGGTGGTCATTCGCCCGGCCTTTTCGCTGCAGAGCGATCTGAAATGGACGTCTCTGGCCCAGGAGCCTTACCGGTTGCTCGTCCCCAAGGCCTGCACGGAAGAAGACTGGGCCGCGCTCATCGCCCGTCAGCCGTTCATCCGGTACGATCGGGCGTCCTTTGGCGGCCGCCAGGTCGACCGCTTTCTGCGAAAAATGCATTTCTCGCCGCATGAAGTCTGCGAACTGGACGAGCTGGAAGCGATTGCCAAGCTCGTCGCCAACGGCGTCGGCGTGGCGCTGGTTCCCGAAACCATCGGCCACAAGCGCTGGCCCGCTGGCGTTCGGGCGCTCGACCTGGGAGATCACACGTTCTATCGGGACATCGGGCTGGTGCATCACGCCGATCGCAACGTGAGTGAGCCGGTGATGATTCTCGCCGGACTGATCGAAACACGTGCGAAGGCCATGCTGCACGCTGAATGAGGCCAACCGTCAGCCTGAAACCACGCCGACGTGTACGGGGGCTGAATATTCGACTATATAAAATCAGGACGCTCGAAAAACCAGACCGGATTTCTGACAGCCAGAGTAGTTATGAGGCTCATTTCACTAGCAGTACTGGTATTGACCGCGCTGACCGCTTGCACCCGACCACCGTCGTCTTTCGTGGACTACGCGTCGGTGGAAGCCACCCCGCCTCCCGGCGAAATGCTGGGCGTCTGGCGCGGGCCGATGGGCTCGGGGCTGCTGACGTTCAGGATCACCCCCACCGGCCGAATCGCGTCCTGCATCGAAGACGGTGCCTACCGTTACGCTGGCGAAGCGAAATACACCTGCGGCGCAATCAATTTCGAGGACGGCTCTCGGGCCGGCATGCGGCTGTCGAGAAATGGCGACCTGATCCTCGCCTCACCGCCGGGCAATCAGGCGGCGGTGCTGCATTCGGTAACGGCGGGCGAAGCAGTATGGTGCCGCTAGGCTTGATGTAATATTCTCTTACACCTGACACCCCCCGCCTGTCGATCCAACGCTCCGGCTCTGCGAGCAGCCACTCGCCGGAGCTGTGGTTGTGTTGCCCATGGATGCGGGCCCCGCTGGCGCTTATGGACGACGCATGTCTTTCTCCATCATCCTGCTGATACTGTTCGCCGCATTGCTGCATGCAAGCTGGAATGCCCTGCTGCGCGGAGGCGCCGACCGGCTCTGGTCGATGACCATCATGTGCGTGGCCGTGGCCGTCGCGAGTATCCCGACAGCCTTGCTCCTATCGCCGCCGGCCAGAGAAAGCTGGTTCTATATCGTGCTCTCCGCCGTCCTGCACATTGGCTATAACCTGTTTCTGGTGCGCAGCTACAAGCTCGGCGACCTGGGGCAGACGTATCCCGTCGCCCGGGGCTCTGCGCCGGTGCTGATCACGCTCTGTGCCTCTATATTTGCCGGCGAACAGGTCAGCACCGAAGCCTTGATCGGCATCCTGCTGGTTTCTGCCGGGATCATTTCGCTGGCTTTCAAAGGCG
>JARDZH010000253.1 GCA_029240955.1 Pseudomonas sp.
GTGTGGCCGAAGACCTGACCTGGGAGCTGTTCCGCGACACACTGATCGAACAGGCCGAGCAGGGCGTCGATTATTTCACCATCCACGCCGGCGTGCTGCTGCGCTACGTACCGCTGACTGCCAAGCGCGTAACCGGCATTGTCAGCCGCGGCGGTTCCATCATGGCCAAGTGGTGTCTGGCGCATCACAAGGAAAACTTCCTCTACACGCATTTCGAAGACATCTGCGAAATCATGAAGGCCTACGACGTCAGCTTCTCGCTGGGCGACGGGTTGCGTCCAGGCTCGATTGCCGATGCCAACGACGCCGCGCAGTTCGGTGAGCTCGAAACCCTGGGCGAACTGACCAAGATCGCCTGGAAACACGATGTGCAGACCATGATCGAAGGCCCCGGTCACGTGCCGATGCAGTTGATCAAGGAGAACATGGACAAGCAGCTGGAGTGCTGCGACGAAGCGCCGTTCTACACGCTTGGCCCGCTGACCACTGACATTGCACCCGGTTATGACCACATCACGTCGGGCATTGGTGCGGCCATGATTGGTTGGTTCGGCTGCGCCATGCTGTGCTACGTCACGCCGAAAGAGCACTTGGGGTTGCCGAACAAGGATGACGTGAAGACCGGGATCATTACCTACAAGATCGCCGCCCACGCGGCCGACCTTGCCAAAGGGCATCCGGGCGCACAGATTCGCGACAACGCCTTGAGCAAGGCACGCTTCGAGTTTCGCTGGGAAGACCAGTTCAACCTTGGTCTGGACCCGGACACTGCTCGTGCCTATCACGACGAAACACTGCCGAAGGATTCGGCCAAAGTTGCGCACTTCTGCTCCATGTGCGGACCGAAGTTCTGCTCGATGAAGATCACTCAGGAAGTGCGCGAGTACGCGGCCAATCAGCGGATTGAAACGGTGGACGTGGATGTTGCCAAAGGGCTGGCGGAACAGGCCGAACGCTTCAAACAGGAAGGCAGCCAGTTGTACAAGAAGGTCTGAATAGGTCAGAAACGACACGAGCGCCACAGGGCGCTCGTATCGGGGCTGACGGGTATCAGCCGCGGCCGGGGAACAGCTCAGGCTTGATGACCCCGTTGAGCTGAGGGTAAGGAATCTTCAGCTCGATGTGGCCCATCGAGTAGGGCGCGATAGTGTCCACCGGGTATTTCAGGATCACTGCGCCGTAGGTCAGCGCGATGTTCGGTGTGCGCTTGAACGGCCAGGTTTGCATGAACGCGGTGTCCTTGTTCATGCCGGTCGACGCAAGCCAGGCGACGTGAGCCAGTTCGGCTTTCTGCCAGAACTCGCTTTCCTTGCCAGGCACCACCATGTCGGCCAGGGTCAGGACTTTCTGCTGCTGGCGCGAATAGTTGATGAATGCGCGCCCCGGATCACCGTGCGCGCCACCGTTGTCCAGATAGCTCGACAGTTCCACCACGACGATGCCGTCATGCTGCTCGCGAACCTTGGCCTGCAGGTAACTGCTGTTGCGGCCTTGCGCGCGGCTCAAGAACTGCTCCTGATAATCCTTGACCGACGCTGGCAGCGGCGCATTGGAGTCCGTGCGCGTCAGTTGCAGCAGAGTTCTCTGAACGATGGCGTCCAGTTTGGGTTCGTCGGGAAAATGTACGGTATCGACATTCACCAGCGGGCAATCGGCGGTTGTGCAGCCCGGCTTGATCAGCTCGGATGCATCGCGCTCGACCTTCAGCGGAGTGCGCATGCTGGGTGTGAAGAGGCTTTGGCAGGCGCCGAGCACCAGGGCCAGGCAAGCCAGGAGAGTGATCCTCAATAACGACATGTTGATCCTTGGCGGTGTCAGTAATTTCGGTTGTGTTGCATGTTCGCAGCGCTGATTGGACTGCAAATCATGGCTTCGGTTCGCCACTTGGCGGATTGGATCTGTTTTACGCCACAGGCGTCTAACCTGCTTCTCAAAGGGGCTGCATCCCGATGCCGATGCGCGTTAGGATGGTCCGAAGTCAAAGACGGCAGCAAGCGAGAAATCCATGACGCAAACCACTCGATCCGTTCCGACGGCGTTCGAAATCACCCGGCGTGAAAACTGCTTCCAGGGCTTCTATAGACTGGACAAACTGTATTTGCGTCACGAACTTTTCGAAGGCGGCCTGGGCAAGGAAATCAGCCGCGAGCTGTTCGTGCGTCATGATGCCGTGTGCGTTCTGCCTTATGACGCCAAGCGTGATGAAGTGGTGCTGATCGAGCAGTTCCGTGTCGGCGCGCTGGAAAAGACCGGCAACCCGTGGCTGATCGAGATGGTCGCGGGGCTGATCGACAAGCAGGAGGAACCGGAAGAGGTTGCTCATCGCGAAGCGGAAGAGGAAGCTGGACTGGCGTTCAGCGCGCTGTGGCCCATCACCAAGTATTTCCCATCGCCGGGCGGCAGCGATGAGTTTGTTCATCTGTTTCTGGGGCAGTGCAGCAGCCAGGGGGCGGGCGGCATACATGGCCTGGAATCGGAAGGCGAAGACATCCGCGTTACCGTCTGGTCGTTCGACGACGCCATGCAGGCCGTCGCCGACGGCCGCATCATGAACGCAGCAACCATCATCGCCATGCAATGGCTGGCGTTGAACCGCACTGAAATAAGGGGGTTATGGTCGTGAATCTTTTGCGCGAGCGCTACCGTGTCGACCTCGCCGGGCTGCAAGCTGCCTGCGAGGCGAACTACGCGCGCTTGATGCGTCTGCTGCCCGACATGCGCAACGCCCAGCGTTCGCGTCGGGTCGCCGTTACTCAGGGTGAACAAATGCTCGGCGTGCTGGCGGTCGAGGTGCTGCTCGATTGTCCGTACACCACCACACTGCAAGTCCGCCAGGAACACAGCCTGCCTTGGCTGCCAGTGCCAAGTCTGGAAGTCCAGGTCTACCACGACGCCCGCATGGCCGAAGTCATCGGCGCCGAACACGCCCGCCGCTTCCGGGGGATTTATCCGTACCCCAACGCCGACATGCACCAGCCCGACGAAAAGGCGCAATTGAACCTGTTTCTGGGGGAATGGCTCAGCCACTGTCTGGCGTGTGGGCATGAGTTTGAAGCGGTGCGTTGATCTGGGAGTTCTGTGAGATAGTTCACTAACGGGTTGCTGCGATACAGTCTGTCAGACGTTTCTGAAAATAACAGCGCACTATTTATTTCATATTCCGGTGTGGCTATCGTGCTCGAACTGTTCCAGTGAGCATAGGCATGAGCTATATCGGACTGCATTTGGATAACTGCCGAGTCGTACCTTTCAACTGGCACTCTACCTGGCTGGTTGTTGTAAGTGGTGATGGGCCGAATATATGTGGACATGCATTGCTGGGCGCCGGCGGCTATTACTTTCACATTGCAGGCCCGTTCAACAGGCCTTACTTCATGGCTCAGGATGGATATCGTAGATATCTGGACGAAGGTCAGAAGACCGAGCTGTTTCGACGTCGTGTTATCTTATCGGATCCAGCCGGGGCTCAGCGTAAACTCGAAGAGCTAAGCGTGAGTAAGTGGTTGTGGCTCGGCATCCCTAATAATTGCGTCTCCTATGTTGAAGAGGTACTGAAGGCCGGTGGAGCGAATGACGCGCTGATCAGCAACTGCCCTGTGCGATGGCGATGAAGAAAATCAAAGCGGTTACCTGTAGCGCCCTTTTTGGATTTCTCTCGTTTGTAGGGATAGAACTCCTTAACGTTGAACGAGCCTCGGGGCCAGGTATCATAGATGGGGTAATAATCTTTTCGGCAGTCTTGGCCGGCTTATATGTAGCGCGCTACATATCATGGGGATGGCTAGTCGGCGGCCTTACAGGTTTTTTTGCAGGCTTCTATGGCTTGTTGCTTTTGCTTGCTCTGCTTTGGCCAGGCAGAACGTATGAGCGAGGCCTGGAGTTCATGCTGTTCGGGGCGGTTGCGGGCTTTTTGATAGGCGGGTATGCCTTATCCAGATATTTGAACGCGCGTGCTGCCCGCTGATTGTTTCCGTAATTAATAGCAACAGATTCCGTCGTCATAATCTATGACGATGAAAGCCGCAGATATTGGGCGGCGTTGGCATGAAGTCACCGAAGCAGTAACACTCCGACACTTTTTCTGTCTGGACCCTACCAGATCACTCTTTAAACTCCGCTCCCCTGTTATGCCGCAACCGGCATGTCGCCAAAAGCTCGAACGCATGGATGCGTTGCTGGAGATACAGGGAGTTCATTGTTGTGGGTGTTTACGATTCCAGAGGCAACTATTCGCCGACGCCGGGCTTGTGCAATCAGCCGCCGGTGAATCTTGCAGAGAAAACCAAGCTACCTGAACCGGTTTATAGCTGGGAAAATCCGCCTCCCTCGCTTTCCATCCGGCCTGAACCTGAAGTTAGTTGCCTGGTAGGCGTCCGTTTTTGCTGGGATAACGGCGAGTATTTGTCAGGCTGTAATTGGGCGCTGACGCAGGGCAATGGCCAAGTCCTCCGTGGCGCGCTGGATTGCAAAAGCTTTCTTAGTCAGACAACGGTAGGGCGTACTTGCCAAGTCCAACTTGAACCGCAATTTGACCGTGAAAAGCAGATCACCGCCGTACATGCCGAGCTGCAAAGCACCTTGGATGAAATCCTCATAGCAGAGCGACAGCAAGCCGACGCGTTAAGGGCTGCTCAGGATCAGCGCAGCGCGCCAGGCAATGTGTTCTATGCATCCATGGCGTTCGGTGAGGGTTTTCTATACGGCGCTTGGGGCTTTATCAAGACGGTTGATGAACTCGACGACCTCATAAACCCGTTCAGTGCTCTAACAACAGCCCTTACT
>JARDZH010000254.1 GCA_029240955.1 Pseudomonas sp.
ATCCAATCCGGGCAAGACCACTCCGGCAGCTTCGCTGCCTTGAACAGACGGACCTGTATAGCGAGCGCGAGTGCGCGTGCTATCGACTTCAGGGATTGAAAGCATGTCATCTCGTGCCTTGACCGCGCTTGCGCTGGTCACCGCTGTGCAACTGACGGGCTGCGCCGCCTTCCGCAGTTACGACTCCGAACTCAAAGAGACCAACCAGCAGCTGGTGACCGGCAACGTTGATGCCGCGCTCGGGACTCTTGAAAAGAACAACACCAGCGCCGACAAAGATCTTCTGTACTACTTCGAGAAAGGCGAGCTGCTGCGCGCCAAAGGCGACTTCACCGGCAGCCAGACCGCCTGGCGAACGGCGGATCAAGTGGTGTTCAAGTGGGAAGAGTCGGTCAAGCTGGACACCGACAAATACCTCGCCCAGTTCGGCAGCTTTCTGGTCAACGACAAGGTTCGTCGCTACGAAGGGTATGACTACGAAAAGGTCATGCTGACCACTCAGATGGCGCTCAACCTGCTTGCATCGAACGATTTCGACGGTGCCCGCACCGAAATCAAGAAGACCCACGAGCGCGAAGCGGTCATTGCCGAGCTGCGTGACAAGGAATACCTCAAGAGCGAGCAGGAAGCCGAGACTCGCGGCGTCAGGACGCAGTACAAGGACCTGCAGGGCTACCCGGTTGCGTCACTGGATGCGCCGGAAGTGGTAGGCCTGAAAAACAGCTACCAGAGTGCATTCAGCCACTATCTGTCCGGCTTCGTTTACGAAGCGCTGGGCGAACAAGGGCTCGCCGCGCCCGGTTACCGCAAGGCCGCCGAGCTGCGTCCCAACACGCCGCTGCTGGAGCAGGCGCTGAAAGACCTCGACGCCGCGGGCAGCAAGAAAGGCAAGGACGACAGCAGCGACGTGCTGGTCATCGTCCAGTCCGGCTTTGCGCCAGCTCGTGATTCGGTACGCATTCCCCTGCCATTGCCTATCAGCGGCAATCTGGTCATTACCCCGCTGTCGTTTCCTGTGATCAAGCCGGACACCACAACGCCTGCCTTCAACCAGATCACTCTGGACGGCAAGCCGCTGAACCTCACGCTGCTCAACAGCACCACCGACATGTCGCGTCGCGCGCTGCGTGACGACATGCCGGGCATCATCCTGCGCACCACGGTGCGTGCCATTACGCGCGGCGTCGCGCAAAAGCAGCTGAACGACGTCAACCCGCTGGCCGGGCTGGCGGTCGGCATCGCTTCTGCAGTGACCGAAGGTGCAGACACCCGCACCTGGCGCACCCTTCCGGACAACACGCTGGTGGCCCGGCTGCGCCTGCCTCAAGGCGAGCACCAGATCGTGCTGCCCAATTCGCTGGGTGGTTCGCGAGTGCAGATCAAAGTCGATCAGCGCTATCAGGTGATCCCGCTGCGTGCTCTGGGCAATCAGGTGTACGCCGGCAGTCTGGCTGCTCAGGTCATGCCATCCACCGCGCAGCAAGCCATCGCCACCGCCAAATAACCCAACGGAGATTCTCATGCGTATGAAGATTTTCGGCGCGCTGGCGCTCGCCATGCTCGCCGGCTGCGCCACCCCGCCGCCACCAGCCCCCGGCAGTGCTGCCAGCAAGGTGGTGCCGATGGGCGACACCCGCAACATCGAAGTCGGCGCCATGCGTGTAGCCCGTGAGAACGGGTTCCTGACCGTCAAGGCGCAGCTGACCAACACCAGCAGCCGCAACAAGATGATGTATTACCGCTTCGCCTGGCTGGGCAACGACGGCTTCCCGGTCGCCGATGAAGAAAGCTGGAAAAGCGTGACCCTGTACGGCTCGCAGAGCACGGTCCTGCCTGCCATTGCACCGGTGCCTCGCGCGACTGATTTCCGCCTCGAAATCAATACGCCTTGATCCTCATTCGCTCAGTTCAAGAGAAGTCCAACATGCTGTCCATTCGTCTTTGCTCAATCGCCGCTGTTGCCCTACTGGCCACCGGCTGCGCCAATAACTCTCCGTCTCTGGGGAGCAAGAACATCAGCTACGGCGACACCAAGGCCGTGGAAACCGTGACCAACGAGTTCGGCTCCACGGACTTGCAGATGATCGCCGAGAGCATGACCCGCTCGCTGGCCCAGTCCGGCATCCTGCAGGGTCGCCCTGTGGTGCAGGTCTACGACGTGAAGAACAAGACCAGCGAGTACATCGATACCCGCGAAATCACCACGTCGATCAAGACTCAGCTGATGAAGTCCGGCACCGCTCGTTTCGCCAGCGACAACACCCAGATGCAAAGCCAGGTCGATCAACTCAAGCTGCAGAACCAGAGCGGCCTGTACAAGCAGAACACCGTCGCCAAGACCGGCAACATGATCGCGGCCAAATACCGTCTTGAAGGTTCGATCAGCTCGATCGTCAAGCGCAGCAGCGATTACAAGGACGTCTTCTACAAGTTCAGCCTGCAACTGATCGACGTTGAAAGCGGTCTGGCCGAGTGGATGGACGAGAAAGAAATCCGCAAAACCACGGAGCGCTGATCAATGCGTACATGGATAGGCATTATCGGCATGGTGTGCGCCTTCGGCGTCCAGGCCGCTCCAAAGATTGCAGTCACCGACATGGCCTTTCAGGAGCGTGTGGAGCAGTACATCCACACCGTCTCGGCGCGTAGCGACGTAAAGATCAATCGCTACAGCGCCAGCGGCTCGGCCAGCTACGATGAGTACGAATCGCGCACCAGCTACATCGAGCAAGGCGAACTGCGTAAGTTCAGCGGCGACATCAAGGGCGAGATCCTCAAGTCCGGTATGTTCCAGCTGGTCCAGGGCACGCCTTACACCGCAGGCTCGAAGGAAGATGTCTACGACGTCATCAAACGCATCAAGAACGGCAACTTCAAAGGCGCCGATTACGTGCTGTTCGGGACTGTCTCCGACATCGACTTCCGTCAGGACGTCGGCGAGATCGCTAACACCGATACCCACTCGGCCATTCTAGGCCTGACGCTGGTGGCCGATTTCAGCCTGATCAACACCCGCACCTTTGAAGTCACGTCGGCATTCACTGCGATGGGTGAAGGTCAGGACACCAAGCTGGTCAACGGTCGGGACATCAAAGTCTCGCTCAACCGCGGCCGTGTGGTGCGGGACGTGTCCAAGTCGATCGGTGTTGACGTTGCGCGGCAGATGCGTGAGCAATTGCGTGGCGAAGTGGAATACATCGATCAGCCGATGCCACAGAACAGCCTGCCTCGTGACGAGGCGCCGAAAATCCTGCGTTAAGCGGGGTTCGCTCAACCGGCTCCTGCTTGCGCGCGAGCCGGCTCAGAGTCCGGGGTTCAAGCCGTCCCGCGATGCAAGGTCGCCAGGAACCCGGCAGCTCCCACGAACAGACTGGCAAATGTGCGATTGAGGCGGCGCTGCTGCGCAGGCGTCTTCAATGCACGCAACACTCGGGCAGCCAGCCCGGTGTAACCGGCCATCACGATCAGATCCACCGAAACCATGGTTGCCGCGATGATCACGTACTGGATCAGCAGTGGCGCCGCAGGGTTGATGAATTGCGGCAGGATGGCGAGCATGAACACCAGCGCCTTGGGGTTGCTGATGTTGACCAGAAAGCCCCGGAAAACCAGGCTCAAGGGCTTGCCGATCGGACGGATCGTGGACTCGTCGGCGAGATCGGCAGGCAATGCTCGCCACTGCTTGATGCCGAGATAGACCAGATACGCCACGCCAAACCATTTGATCAACGTGAACGCTAGCTCGGACGCCGCGAGCACCGCGCCCAGCCCTGCGGCGACGACAGCGATCTGCGCCACCAGCGCAATCTGCAGGCCCAGCGCGTTCCAGTAACCGCGCCAGAATCCGTATTGCAGGCCACAGGACATCGAGGCAATAGCCCCCGCGCCCGGAGACAGGCTGATGATCCAGCTAGCGGCGAGAAATCCCAGCCAGGTTTCAAGTTCCATCGTGCGCTCCAGGCAGAATCAGGTGCGAGTCAACTTAGTCTGTGGTCTCGGCGAAATCTACTCGCCGAGTGTTTTTTCAATGGACGCCTGGGGCAGCACGTCGCTACCGCGCCAGCGGCGGACCGACTTCTGGAAGAACTGGCTGTTGGGGACCTGAACCAGCGAGCCGCCCGCTTCGGGCATTTCGATCAGGGTGGTGAACATCAGGTTGATGTCCACCACCCTGCCCTTCACGCCCGGCTTGTCCAGCGTATCGACAAGCTCCACGACGTCACCGATACGGAACGGGCCGATGGTGAAAATCAGAATTGCGCAGAGCAGGTTCGACAGCACACTCCACATGGCGAAGAACGCCACGGCAGCAACCGCGACGAAGCCTGACAACGCAGTCCAGAGCACCGTGGCCGAGACGCCAAGGCGGCCCAGTACGAACACGCAGGCGCTGCCCATGATCAGCCAGCGCAAGACGCCCCGGACGGGAACCAGCAATTCCGGCGGGAGCGGATAACGTTCACCCAACCCGGTCAGAAAACGTCCAACTACCCTTTGCAACACATACCCGGCAAGCAGAATAAGCAGTATCTGCACGCCCATCAGGATCGGCTCGATCCAGTGCGGGGCTACCGGTAAACCAAAAACTTCCATCACCTTCCTGCCTTGTTCACGACAGCGCTTCGAGCTCGGCCTGCATCGACTCCAGCAACTCCAGCGCTTCCATCCACGCTTCTTCCAGCTCGGATTCGCGGGTTTTCAGTTTGGCCTGTTCGGCCAGCAGCTCGCGAAGCTTGTCCTTGTTGGCCGCGTCATAATTGGCGCTGTCGGCCAATGCCTCT
>JARDZH010000255.1 GCA_029240955.1 Pseudomonas sp.
GGTCGACGGCGACGCCGCGGCCAATGACCGTCGCTTCGCCGGTCGACGCAGGAAGTGCCTGCACGACCTTGTCTAGAGCGGGATCGGTCGCCCCCCCGAGCGCGCAGGCCAGGTAGTCGGTCAAGCCCAGGCGAGCGGCGGCCTCGACCCCTGGAGCGGCCAGCGGATCGAGTTCAAGTAATTGCTCGGCCCAAGCCGCAGTCAGGGATAGGTGTGTCGGCACTGAACGCTCTCTTGATCTAAGGTTAGACGAAAATGTTATTAATAACTTTCATTCAATAATGAAAAGATAATAAATAAAAATCATCTTATACGTCTACTTGCAACGAGGAATGTTATGCGTTTGTTCAGAAAAGTCGCCGTCGCTGCGCTGCTGGCCTTTACCGCCGGCAACGCGATGGCGGCGTACCCGGAAAAGCCCATTACCTACGTGGTTCCCTACACACCCGGCGGGACCAACGACAACATCGCCCGGATCATCGCTCGCCATCTGGGCGAGCGCCTCGGGCAGCCAGTCGTCGTGGAAAACAAACCAGGCGCGGCCGGCACGCTCGGAGCCGCGTTCGTCGCCCACGCTGCAGCCGACGGCTATACGCTGCTGAACGCTTCCATCGGCAACCTCGCGATCGCCCCGCAGCTGATGTCGGTACAGTTCGACCCGTTCAAGGACCTGGTTCCCGTTGCGCATCTGGCAGGTTCGCGCTCCGTCATTGCGGTCAACCCGCAGTTACCTATCCACTCGATTGCAGAGCTTGTGACCTACGCCAAGGCGAATCCGGGCAAGCTCACCTACGGAACTTCCGGCAACGGCACGCCAGGCCACATTTCCACTGAGTACTTGAAGCTGCTGGCCGGCATCGACATGGTCCACGTGCCTTACAAAGGCAGCGCTCAGGCCCTGACCGATGCCACCGCCGGGCACATTGACGTGGTCAGCGACCCGCTCGCCAATACCTTCGTGCAGGCCGGAAAACTGCGTGGGCTGGCTTTCTTCGGCACCGAGCAGGCACCGGACCTGCCAGGTATCCCGTCGCTGACCGAAACCTGGCCTGAGTGGAAGTTCTCCGGCTCGTTTCTCGCCATGGCCCCAACCGGGACGCCGCCTGAAGTGCTGACGACGATCCGGCAGGCATTCGACGAGGTTCTCGCCCAGCCGGAAACCCTCGCAGAACTCAGGAAACTGGGAATGGCGCCGCAGCGCCTGAGCACCGAACAGAGCGAAGCGCTGATTCGCACGACCCATGATCTCAGCGCTGAGATTATCGAGAAGGCGCATATCAAGGCCGGTTGAGGTCGGTACTCACTGGACAGATCAGATTCTCCCGGCAACGGCCAGCATTCGTTCCAGATCGCTGGCCGTTGCCCCGGGGGCTGTGATCAGCCTTGCAAAGGGCGACCGGCCAACACACTGGCGACAAAACCTCGTTCCAGATCTGCCTTCAATGAACTCACCGCCTCCAGGCCGATATGCAGCCTGACCACCGCGCCTTGCGTCGACACCGGGAATTGCCGGCCGCTGACGTCCGCCAGCGTGACCAGACTCTCGTAACCGCCCCACGAGGCGCCGATCCCGAACAGCTTCAGCGCATCGACGAAGGCTTCTGCGCGGGCAAGTCCGGGTTCGGCAAACTCGAATGACAGCAACCCATTACTGCCGCTGAAATCCCTGCGCCACACCGCGTGGCCCGGATGATCCGCCAATGCCGGATGGTAAACGCGGGCGACTTCCGGCCGTGCCTGTAACCATCGGGCGATTTCCAGCCCTTGCCGCTGGTGCACTTCCAGCCGGCTGGCCAGGGTTCGCGCACCGCGCAGCACAAGCCAGGCGTCATCCGGGCTGACGGTGTTGCCGAACGTGTCGCTCATCCGTGACAGAGGCTCGAAAGCAGCTTCAATCGTGCACACGCTGCCCATCACCACGTCGCTGTGCCCGGACAGGTATTTGGTGAGCGCCATGATCGAAACGTCCGCACCCAGCGCCAACGGCTGATACAGATAGCCGCTGCCCCAGGTGTTGTCGACCACCAGCAAGACATTGCGGGGTTTGCACAGCGCCGCGATAGCTGGCAGATCCACGAGCTCATACAGCAGAGAACTCGGGGTTTCGGCGTACACCATGCGGGTGTTTGCCTTGAAGGCCTGTTCCAGCCCGTGTCCGTCCGCGCGGTAGTACTCGACTTCGATGCCGAAAGGCTCCAGGAAGTCGCGCGCCAGGCGGCGAACGGGACCGTAGACGCCGTCGGTGATCAACACGTGATCGCCCGGGCGCAAGTACGCAAGGAAGGTTTGCGCCACAGCCGCAAGACCGGTGGCGAACAGCTTGGTGCGGTGCCCGCCTTCCAGATCGGTGACCAGATCTTCCAGGGCGAATGCCGTAGGATTCCCCCGCGCGCCGTAGCTGAGCAGGCGTTGTTGATCGCGCCTGGCACGTACGTCCTGCATCTGCGCGAGATTATCGAACAGCACCGTGCTCAGGCGTACCAGCGGAGGGTTGACGCCTCGCGGGCCCTCGCCTTTCGGCGCACCATGAATCAGGCGAGTGTTCACAGGTTCGTTCGCGACCAATGGCGTGAAGCTGGCGATTTCGTCGGGCGTCATCTGCGCGATCAGGCCGGTCTCCCAGGCGAGGTACTGGCGCGCCGCTTCCTTGTTGCCGGCGTGACGATCATGGACGAAGAACAGAAAATCGATGCAGTGCTCGTCGGTCGGGTTGTCCGGATCTTCAACCAGAGGCAATCCTGCCACTTGCCAATCGACCAGCAACCGGACCTGCCCGCGCTGTTCGGGCGGCAGCTCGCCAGCCGCCAGCTGCGCAACGGCCGGATCATCGGCAATAAAAACCAATGGGCGCTGCTCATCACGAACCTGCGCGGCCAGTAGCGGGCGGATTGACCATTCGGCCCCGCTCAAGTGCTGTTTGCGGTAGCTCATGCTCGGGCGCAGGTCGATGAGCCTGCCTTCAGCCAGATCCGCCGCGTTTGCCAGCGGCAGTTCGACGGTCGGCCGCGTCGGAGCGGACAGCGCCAGGCCACTTCCCAAACCGCCCTCAAGCACGTAAGCCTCGTGCCCCATCTGCCGCAGCCAGCTGGCGACTACCGGTGCACGAGCGCCGTCGTCGTCGAACACCACGACGCGAGCCTTGCGCACACCGATGTAAAGGTCGGTGCCCTGAATCAACTGCCCGCCTGGCGTATGCTGCGCACCGGTCAGACTGCCCTGCGCAAATTCCTCCGGGGTCCGGACGTCACACAGAAACAGACTGCGCTGATCGTCGTCCGCCCAGTGCCGCACCTGTTCGGCTGAAATCCAGCGCACTCCGGCGCGCTCGGCCAGATGCCGCGCCCGCGCCAGTTGCGCCTGCGTCGCGGGTTGCTCCGGCCGTGCCGGATAGTGCTGGTGATTGCCATGCTCCAGCGTCTGATCGGCGAGAAACCAGCCCTGAGTGCCGTTCTCCAGTGCATACACCGGATTACTGACGCCCAGATTGAGCAGGGTTTGCGCACCGATGATGCTGCGGGTTCGGCCGGCGCAATTGACCACGATCGGTGTCTGCTGGTCAGCGACAATATCCTCCAGGCGCAGACTCAGCTCGCCATTCGGGCAGCAGATCGCCTGCGGAATGTTCATCTTGCGAAATTCTTCCAGCGGCCGCCCGTCGAGCACCACTGGCGGACGTTCCTGCTGCTGCCAGTTCAGCAACTGCTCAGCGCTGACCCGCGGCGTATCGCAGGCGTGCTCGACCAGTTCTCCAAAGGCTTTGGACGGCACATGCACGCCGGCGAACAGTTCGTTCCCGTCCGCTCGCCAGCCCTCTGCGCCGCCCGCCAGCGCTTGGATATTCCGATAGCCAAGCTCGGACAGGCGATGGACCGCCCGCTGCGCCAAGGTGCCTCCGTTCTGGTCATAGACCACCAGCCGCACGTTGGGATTGGGCGCAAGACGCGGCGCTTCGATCTCAAGGCGGCTGTAAGGCAGATTCACACCGTAAAAAAGATGAGCTTCGCCATATTGGCCGTGCTCGCGAACGTCGAACAGGGCGATTTCCTGCCCGTCGAACAGCCACTGTTTGAGTTGCGCAGGGGTGATGATCTGGCTCATGTGATTACCGTTAAAGCTGTAGGAAATGGTGCTTATTCGAGCGCCAGCGAGCGCTCTGCTCCAGCCAGTTCGTGGCCGCGCGCATAGGCACGCGAGACTGCGGGACGGGCTTTGAGCGTTTCGCGCCATGCCCGGATATGCGGGTAATCGTCAAGGTCGAGGCCTTGGCGCTGCGGCTGGATCCACGGGAATATCGCCATGTCGGCAATCGAATAGTCCCCGGCCACGAACGGCACGGCCTGCAACCGTCGCTCAAGGACGCCGTACAGGCGCGCGGCTTCGTTCTGCAGCATGTCCAGCGCGAAAGGAATCGGCTCGGGCGCTTTCTCCCGGAACAGCTGCAACTGGCTCAGATAAGGCGTGACGTGGCCGACTTGCCAGAACAGCCATTCGTGCACACGTTGACGCGCTTCGGTGCCGGCGGGCGGCAGGAATTGACTTGCACGGTCGGCGAGATAGATCAGGATGGCCCCGGATTCGAACAGACTCAGCGGCCCACCGGCTGCATCATGATCGACGATGGCCGGAATGCGACCGTTGGCGCTGATTGTTTGAAAGCCTGGCTGCTTCTGCTCGCCCGCCCGAATGTTGACCGGCACAAGGCGGTACTCGGCGCCCAGTTCTTCCAGCAGGATCCCGACCTTCAGCCCGTTGGCTGTCGGCCAGTAGTAGAA
>JARDZH010000256.1 GCA_029240955.1 Pseudomonas sp.
GGTCGGAACCGCTGAGCAGGTAGTTCTCGTAGATGTTGCTGGTGCGGGCCTTGATGTTCCAGGAATCCTCAAGGTCGTCGAGCACCGCTTCAGGCACCAGGAAGATCCGTCCGCCGTTGGCGGTGATGCGCCAGGTGTACTCGCTGTCGTCGGCGTACAGCTTCAAGGCGTCCAGTGGCAGACCGATCTTCTTGTACAGATCGCGGTGCGCGAGCAGTCCGCCATAGGTCGCGAACGGCAGTTGCACCATTGGCGGCGTGCTGCCGGACGATTGCGGGCGGCCCCACGGCAACCGGCGCCAGATCTTGTAAGGCAGCTGAGCAATGTGGAAGCCGAAGAAGCTGGAGCGCCGCTGAATGGCGAACCGCTCCGGCACACCGGCGGCGATGTCTGCCTGATGCGTCGGGCGAAAGCCCAGCACGGCCGCCTTGTCCCGGCCATCGATCTGCTCGCGCTGATGCAGACGGCGATGCAGCACTTCAATGGCGTTGATGGTCGGCGCGTTATCGTCGTCCATCAGCCAGATGTACTCGGCGCCAGCATCGAGCGCGGCCTGAATGCCCACCGAATAACCGTTGGCCGAACCGGTGTTCTGCTCCAGCCAGATCACTTGAACTTGCCCGGGCCACTTGTCGCAGAGGGTCTGCAGCGGTGCGGTCGAGGCATTGCTGACGATGATCACGCGGTCGATCTGCGGGCTTTCCAGCGAACGACTGACCAGCGTGTGCAGGTAATTGAAACGGTCACCGTAAGTGAGCGTCACCAGAGAAGTACGTTGAGTCATGGTGAAGGTCCGTCCTGGGTTGTCCTCATTGCCCTTGCCGCCGAAGCGTCAGGCCCGTGCTTCCATGCGCACCAGGCTGCTGATCGGCAAGACCACCTTTTGCTGGCGCTGAAGCAGATTGAGCAGAATCACCGCACGCTCGGTGCCGTCGGCCGCAAGGAAAATGGCCTCCACGTCGCCGAACCCGCCCGCCGTGATCCTGACCGCGTCGCCCTGGTTGAACACGACCCGCGGCGCAGGTGCGCTCAGGCGCTGGCGGATCTGTTCGATCAACTCGTCCTGAACCGGCACCGGATGCCCGCCGAACGTTACGATGCGCGCCACGCCCCGGGTCGAGCGGATCGGGTACCAGTTGTCATGCAACTGGTCCATGCGAATGAACAGATAACCCGGGAACAGCTCTTCTTCGGTCTGCGGGCGCGTGCTGCGACGCTTCGCGGGGTCGGACTTGAGCGGCCGGTAGCACTCGAAGTGCTGGCGCTGCAAGTGCTCCTGCGCCCGTGCTTCCTGGCGAGGTTTGGTCTGGATCAGGTACCAGCGAGCAGAGTTGTCGTACAGGGACATGTCGTTACTCCAGGGCCAGCTGCAGCGAAAGGGATTTTTGCGGCTCGGAACCGGCCGGAACGTAGGCGTCGTTCGCAGCGGCGTTCTGGTCGGTGTTGCAGCAGCCAAGCAGCTCTTGAACGCGTTCCACGCTGTTGAACATCAGGACATCGATGATCGACAGGTTGGGCACGAACGGGTGAGCGAATTGCGGGTACTCGATCGAGTCCATCTTGAAGAAGCGCAGCAACAGGCCGTTGCGGGCGAAGTGATCGCGGTCGTACAGCTCAAGCCCGCCGACGGAATTGAGCACCGTGGTCGCCGACAGCGAACGGGCAATGCGGATGACCCGGTCCTGCTTGTCGGTGCAGGCCTGCAGCTCGATATCCGAGCCACGCAGGATCGGCGTCACGATCTGCAGATAGGCGCACACCTCGCGAATGGCGTTTTCGGCGTAGAGCGCCAGGTTCAACTGCGGGAAGCGGACCAGGCGTTCCACCAGCGGCATGACGTCGGCGAAGAACGGCGCCTTGCGGTAATTCTGGCGGATCAGATTGACGATGCGGCCGGCCTCGTCCGCAAAACCGTCGATCAGCTGACGCTTCATGATCGGCAGTTCGAAATGGTCCTTCTTGAGCGGAAACGTGATGAGCCGGGCCTGGCCGTTGCACAGAATCCTGTTGCGGTTGACCCAACCGGCGCGGATGAACTGCAGATCGTCCCCCAGAACGAATACATCGGCGGCGGCGATGAGTTGGAAGTATCCCAGGTAGGGGAAGAGGTACGGCTGCATCATTGCTATGGTCCGGGCCATGTTGAGCTCCATTTGATGGCGGGCGTGGGTGAAGGGTGATCAGCCGCGCCTGTTCATTTGCGAACAGGGTGGTAGTTGTAGCCATAAGCGACGCAGTCGTACTCGGAGGTGGATGCCTTGCGCACCACCGAGTTGAAGATCGCGCCCTTGATCAGAATTCCGTTCTGTCCAAGGCGACGTTTGCACGCCTCGATTTCCTTGATCGTGGTCAGCCCGAAGCGCGCCACCAGCAGGCACGTACCGGCCTGACGACCGACCAGTGTTGCATCGGTAACCGCGAGGATCGGCGGGGTGTCGACCAGGATCAGGTCGTACTGCGGCGACAGTTCGGTCAGCAGCTTGTTGAAGTTGTCGTGCATCAACAGCTCCGACGGATTGGGCGCCGCGAAGCCGCATGAGATGAAGTCCAGGTGACGGATCTGGGTGTGATTGACCACGTCGGCCGGTTTGAGGCGCGCTGCCAGCGTGTCTGAAAGACCGTGCTTGGGTTGCAGGCCGAACACCCGGTGCAGATAACCTTTGCGCATGTCCGCGTCGATCAGCAGCACACGCTTGCCGGTCTGGGCAATGATCGCCGCCAGGTTGCTGGACACGAACGACTTGCCGGCGCCAGGCGTCGGGCTGGAAATCATCAGCACGTTGTTGCGCGCTTCGAGCATCGCGAAGTGCAAACTGGTGCGCAGACTGCGCAGCGACTCCACCGCCAGCTCGTTGGGAGCCGCGATGCTCAGCAGCGTCGATTCGTCCTTGTTCAGGCCGCTCTTGGCATTCTTCTCCAGACGATCCTGCTGGCGGGAGTAGGGCAGTGCGGCGTACACCGGCATGCCGATGTTTTCGATCAGTTCAGCGCTTTCGATGCCGCGCGAGAACGCCTGGCGCACGAAGATGACCAGTACGGCGACCAGCATGCCCAGCAGGGTGGCGAACAGCACGGTCAGCTTCTTCATCGGCTTGACCGGCTTTTCGACGTTGGTGTCGGCGTTGTCGATCACCCGCACGTTGCCGATGCTGCCGGCGCGCAGAATGTCCTGCTCCTGGCTCTTGTTGAGCATCAGCGTGTAAGTCTGGCTGGTCACCTGCATGTCGCGGGTCAGACGCAACAGCTCTTGCTGGGTCTGCGGCAAGGCTTCGATCTTCTTCAGCAGGCCTTGTTTCTGTTGCTCCAGCTGGCTCATCTGGTTAGCCAGTGCGCGGTAGGTCGGGTGTTCCTGGGTGTACAGCCGTTCCAGTTCGACGCGCTTGAGTTTGAGCTCGGAGAGCATCGAGTCGAGCTTGACCACCTGATCGAGCACGCCCTTGGTTTCGATGCTCAGGTCCACCGACTTGGCGCTGGTCTGGAAGTTGTTCAGCGCGACCTCCGAAGCTTCGAGCTGTTTGCGCACTGCGGGCAGTTGCGAGCGCAGGAACTCCAGACGCTGGGCCGCTTCGGCAGAGCTGCGTTCAACGTTCTGGCGAACATAAAGACGGCTGACTTCGTTGAGAATGTGGTTGGCGCGATCCGGATCCGGGTCTTCCAGCGACAGGTAGATGATCCCCGAGTCCTTGCCGGCTTCGCTGATCTTCAGGCGGGTCTGGTACTCCAGCGCAGCGTTCAATGTGCGCAACCGCGACAGGGTGAATTCGGTGCCGGGACGGGCGATCAGGCGCGCGATCTGCACCTTGACGCCATGGCCTTCCACCACGCGGTTGGTGTTGCCGCTCAGCAACAGGGTACGGTCCTTGTCGTACAGCGAGAAGGAGCCGGTTTTGCCGGCGACCAGGGTCAGGTTCTCGCCGAGCAGTTCTTCGGGTACTTCCAGCTGGAACACATCGATCCGCTCGCCGCCCCAGGCGTACTGGTCCATCCCGAACCACGGCTCGGCGAGTGCACCTTCGTGTTCAGGCTGAAAGTTGCGGTACAGGTACGGGCCGATCACGGGGAACAGATCCGGCTTCTGCACGATGTTGAGCTTGAGGTCGTCGACCACTTTGCCCAGCAGCGCACGGGATTTGATCAGCTCGATTTCAGTGGTCGCCTGGGACACCGACATCGGCTTGTTGTTGACCTCCGGAATGCCTTCGATACCGACCTTCTTCGGTTCGATCTGGATCATGGCGTCGGCCTGATAGACCGGTGTGGCAAGGATCGCGTAGGCGACGCCCACCAGAAAGAACAGGCTCACGATTGCGATGATCAGACGCTTGTGGTCGAACAGCACACGCAAGATAGTTGCCAAATCGACCCGGGTATCCTGGTAGTAATCCAGTGAGGAACGGTTCATGACGGTCATTTATCTTGTTTCTCCAGACTGAAGATAAGGAAGCCAGTCGTCGACGCATCGCGACAGATGCTCGTAGGCCTGCTCAAAGGCCGGCTTGGGTCGCCGATACGGATCGGCTATTTCGGACGTGGGTTGCCATTTGCCGATCAGAAACGTCTTGCCGCGCACTTCGGGCGCCACTTGCATCACGTTCAGCAGGTGCGCGCGCTCCATCAGCAGGATCAGCCCGGCCTGACGCAGCAGGTCCCGGTTGACGCGCTGCGCTGCATGCGGACGGACCGGAACGCGGTGGTCCTGCAG
>JARDZH010000257.1 GCA_029240955.1 Pseudomonas sp.
GGTCAACGGCAGCCGCTGCGGCGGACGGCCTGGAGGCTGGCAGAGGCGCCATGTATGTACTCGGCATCTGGACGAGAAAATCACCTTGCGCTGATGCATCTCCGGCGATGCCGCCGGGCGCATCCCTGGCAATGCGCGCGGGTTGGTACAGGTCGACGTCTTCAATGCGCACGGCCACGGCATCGTGAAGATCGGCAAGCCCCGGTGTGTTGTCGAAGGTGCTCATCCGCGATTGTTCCGTGAGCACGATCCAGCGTTCGTCTGGCGCGTCAACGCTATCGCCAGCAAGGATTTTGTGCGAGTAGAAATTTCGCACGCTGTTGCCTCTCGGCGTCAGAGGCGAGAGCTCGGACATGACCAGTGCGCCCTCGACCCGGTAGCAGGTGGAAGCATCCAGCGCGCTGATTTTCAGGCCTTTTTCCCGTGCCGCGCGCACCAGCGCCTCGTAGGAGAACGTCGCATCGCAGCCCAACGCCTTATCCACGGCTTGCAGATGCTTGCGGATATGCAGCCAGGATTTGCCCGCGTTGAATTTTTCCAGTTTGAGCGGGAAGACGTCTCCGGGCAGGTATTCGATATAGAGACGCCTGTAGCCGTTTCTGACCAACGCATCCAGATTCTGGATCAGCGCTTGTTTACTGGCGATCGAGGCGGGCACCGCGCCGATTACCAGGTTTTTGCCCTTGAGCGCATCGCTGGCGATCAGTTGGGCAAACGATATATCGGCGCCGACATCAGGGACCTGCGGGCGTGCGGGTAGCGAGGCAAGTTCGGAAAAATGCTGCGTGGCATCCTTGGTCAGCTTCTCGACCTGCGTCAGGTAGGCTCTGCGCGTCGAGGACATTTCACTGACAGCCCCGGCGACGATCGACTCGGGACGGACCATGTAGTCCGCACTGCGCTTGAGCAGCTCCTCTCGAGCTTGCGGATTCATCACCGTTTCGATGCGTTCGCGATATTTGGCCGCCACACCGTAATCTGTGTGCGGGCCGGAGGCCTGCGGTAAGGTTTCATACTTCGGCGCCCCCCCGCTGATGCCACTGCGCACCATCCTGCCTTCTGAATCACGCACTGCCAGAATACCGGTCGAGAACAACCTGCCACTGTCCGGGTCAAGGCGATGCAACAGATAGCGTCCGAGGGCATCGGGCTGGTTCGACGCCCACAAATTCTGTGCCCTGAATACCACCGGCTGCATGTCCGCCGGAGCTGCGACCGGAGCCACTTGATCGATCAGTGTCACCACATTGCGTTGTTCGTTGCTGGCACTGGCGCTGATTCGGCGCAAAGGGCGGCGCACAGGTTTGAGCGAGCGCAGGGCGGGACGCAGGTCAGTCAGTACCGCGCCGGCACTGTTGAACCAGTAACCGAGCAGATGCCCGAACGCTTCATTGGTATCGCCCTGGCGGTAGGCATGCAAAGCGAGCATGGCGTCCTTGAACGCCAGCAGCAGGCCAGTGCTCAGACTCAACAGCGGGAAGGGCGCGGTGGCAATGGCGAGCACCCATTCGACACTGGTCCAGATCAGACCGGCGATCATCTCGGTACGGCTGGTGGTAGTGGCGTGGACATTGTCGATCCGGCGCTGCAATTTCATGTTGTACAGCGCAGTACGTAAATCGCTGACAGGTTTTACCGACCGGGTCGAGTCGTAACGTGCCGGGCTGGGCATGGAGATATTGAGGCTGTCGGGTAACTGTTTTCTTGCATTTTCGAGGAAGGTGCGAACCCGGGCCTGGCCACTGACACCTACCCGCAGCGTGAGGTATTCAATCAGGCCAGGCTGTTTCTTGAGCAGGTAATTGAACTGTCGTGCCTCACGAAAACCGATGCCGTCCGGCGCATCGGGTGTGTAAAGCAGGACCGGGTTTTCGGCATGGCTGAACAGCCACACATCAATTATCCATTCGCCATCGATCATCATCCGGTGCAGCGCGTATTTCGTGCGCACAGGTCCGGAGGTCTCATCCATGCTGGTAATACTTTGCTCCAGCCATTGCAGATCGTGACTGGTGATGCTGCCTCGCAGCCGGCTTTCCAGCGCAGCGCTTTTCATCTGCCGCTGGGTAATCGCCAGCGTCGCGTTGCGTCTGAAAGCGTAGCCCTCGCTGGTTGAACCCTGCAGTTCCTTCTTGACCTTGTCGGTGTAGCGTTGGCCGATCCATACGCCAGTGACCGAGCGCGCTACTTTCTGCGCGGTCAGGAGGCTGATATCGATACCTGGCGGCCCCTTGAAGCGAGCCGAGCTGGAAAATTTTTCATCGAGAAAACCGACGCCGTCGGCATAGCCGTCGCGATACAGCTGTGTGTAGGTCATCGGCGGCGGTGTCGACGAACGCACCATCGAGGGTGGCGAATAGGCCCAGATGGTATCCGGGTCGACGTCGTTGGCCGGGCGCTGCAGCAGGCGGTTCAGGCTGATCCGGGCTTGCTCGTGGACAAAATCGATAAACGCCGGGAAACGTCCGCCCGACAGTGGATGGTCATTGAACCCACGCAGGGCGCCCTCGGCATCCTCGGTCAATGTCGTGAGTTTTCTGCGGTCGGCCATGCTGGTCCGGCGATACCACGGCGGCGTGCTGAAATCATAATCGTCAAGACGCGTGGCCAGTACATGCTCGGCCATTGCTCGCAGGCAATCGGAGTGACTGCCGATATGTTCGAACGTGACCCTCTGATGTTCCAGCGATCCAGGCTTGAAACTCAGGCCGGCCAGCACTTTGCGCAGGGTCGGGCGAAAGCGCATGGGCGCACGGTTGATCAGGTAACCCGCCATGCTGTCAGCGACATCGCTGTGCCTGGCCCAGCTCAACAGCTGGGACTGGCACTCGCGCTCACTGCCGAAAGCCTGGAACTGTTGCTCGCGAGGTGCCTGAGGCGTACACAGCAATATCCGCGTGATCGCGCCATTCGCATCACTCTGGCGCAGCACCCACAGGTCCAGCAGTTGCGCCCCATGCACGCAAAGGGTGGCGGCCTGCAGTTGGCTGTCGCTGGCGCTGCGCAGACGCTCGATCAGTTGCAGATCAGTGTCGAGCAGGTGCCCTTGCAACGCTGCCGTATGCGCGAGCGCGACGATGCGTTGATCGAGCATCTTTTCGATCGCCGGCTTTATCGTGGGCCGCGCCTGCATATCTTTTTGCAAGCTGGCGTAGTCGACGCGAGGTTGCATCTTGAGCGCTTGTTCGACCAGCCACGCCGGAGTCACGTCCGCGTACATTGCCGGCAACGGCGCGTCATCGTAGCTGAGCGTGGTGTAGCGCAAAAACTCCGAGCCGGGCAGTTCATCGCCAGTGTGCGGGCCGCGCAAGGACAGATCGAGCAAGTTGCATCGATGCACATAAACCCCATAGCCCGGCACTCGGCGATCGGTGCTGATATGCAGCTTGTGCGGTTCGAGGTCGTCGATCTCCAGGTCATCACTCAGGCGCTCCAGCCATTGGTGGCGAGCAAGCGCCGCCAGGCTGCCCGTCGGCTCCATCAGATCAAGCAGATGCTGACGCGCACGGTTGTAGTTGGCGACATGCTGCGTGAGTTCTGTCTGCCTGTCGGGACTGGCGCTGCGATACCAGTCCGGCGCGCTGTAGCGCAGGTGGCGCTCGAACAGGGTCTGGGCACGCAATTGAAGACGCGCGGTGAGATCAGGCAGTGCCGCAGCGATTGCGCGCTCCAGGGCGCTGACCAGTAACTTGGGATCCTGCTGCGGATTGTCGGCGAAGCTCAACGCCCGTTCGATGTCCTGGGTGCGTTTTTCGATCAGCGCGTCGTAGGTGTGCTCGAACAACGGCTTGCTGTCGATGGCTGCAAGTTGCAGCGGCCAGATCC
Organism: Pseudomonas sp.; assembly: GCA_029240955.1. The sequence goes on from JARDZH010000257.1 coordinate 3,826, forward strand.
CCGCGGCGCCGACGTCGTGGTAGCGCGTCGGCAACAGGGATATGAACTCGTCGCGACCGCCGGGCTGGTTCAGGGACGCACGCAATTGGCTATCGAGGTCGGCCAGAGAGCTGAAAAACTCGAGACCGCGCACGGGTGTGAACAGTACGGCAAAGCCAACGCTCTGGTCTGTCAGCAGATCGCTGACACGGGGAGTGTCCTTTTGTGTGACGACAAAGGCGCCGGCCAGCTCGACGCGGCTGCCCTGATAGCTGAATTGCAGCGCGTACATTGCCGGACGCAGCATCGGCCCCAGTCCGAGTTTCTCCAGAAGCTCGCCGGCTTGCGGGTGCAACAGTCGGTCGGTCACGGCTTGCCGCGCTTCGTGCTCAATGGCGGTGAATCCGGCATCGTATTTGAGGAAGGTTTTCGCCGGCTTGCCGTCGATCTGATCGCGCAGGTCCATGTTGATCAGTTGGGTGTTGAGCCTGATCTTCTGGGTTGCGATGAGCTGTTTGCCTTCCGCGGTTTGCAGATCGCTGGTTTCCAGCGCCTGATAGAGCGCTCGGCTGCGTTGCAAAAAGCCGTTACGGTAAGTGGTGAGCTGTTCGTTGAGACGTTTCAGGTAAGTCTGTTCAGCGGTCGGTTTTTGTGCGGGAAGCAGTGGGGTCGGGCTGTCAAACAGATAGTCGCTGATCTGGTTGACGTTGCTGTTGATCTCTGCGGGTGTTGGGGATTTTGCCGGGGTCACGGGCGCTCTCCAGATTGGGAATGAGCGCTAAGCATGGCGAGGGGGGCGTGGAGGAGGGTGGTACATACGTATGGAGTGTGGAATCTGCGGAGCTGGCGAGCCTGATCGCGAACAGGCCCGCCAACCCTCGTTCAAACCTGCGCGCTGACCTCTTGGCGATTCACCAACCCTTCCAGCGCGCAGCTCAGACTTGCTGCCTTGTCACCCACC
>JARDZH010000258.1 GCA_029240955.1 Pseudomonas sp.
TCGCCAGCAAGCTGGCTCCTACAGGCGAGAGGCCGGCGCAACCACAGCATTTTTATCGCCTGACAGCGCGCCTCGCCAGCAAGCTGGCTCCTACATAAAACAGCCAGGGACATTCATAAAGGACGCGCTCGGTCGTAGCCGCTATGCTTGTCGCTCACCTGTCCGGTTGTGTGCTCATGCTTGAAGTGCGAAATGTGTTCAAAAGCTACGCCACTGCGCAAGGGCCGCTGGCGGTCTTGCGGGGCGTGGATCTGCAGTTGGCGCGGGGCGAAAGTCTGGCGCTGATGGGGGAATCCGGGAGTGGCAAGAGCACGCTGTTGCATCTGGTCGCCGGCCTCGACAAGGTCGATGACGGCAGCATCGAGGTCGACAATCAGCGTCTGGATCTGATGAGCGAAAGCCAGCTGGCGAATTGGCGGCGCACCGAGATCGGTCTGGTGTTCCAGCAGTTCAACCTGATCGGCAGCCTCAAGGTCGAGGACAACCTGGCTTTTCAAGCGCGGCTGGCAGGGCGTTTCGATCCGGTCTGGCAAGCGCAGCTGACCGAACGCCTCGGCCTGACCGAACTGCTCAAACGCTATCCCGAACAGCTTTCCGGTGGCCAGCAACAGCGGGTCGCCATCGGCCGTGCGCTGGCCTCGCGCCCCGGCTTGCTGCTGGCGGACGAGCCCACCGGCAACCTCGACGAAGCCACCAGCGACGAGGTGCTGCAATTGCTGCTGGATCTGCTCCATGACAGCCCCACCAGTCTGCTGATGGTCACTCACAGCGCACGGGTCGCCGAGCGGTTGTCGCGCAAGGTCGTGCTGCATTTTGGCCGGCTGGCGCCACAAGGCGCCGCCTGATGCGCGTGTTCTACTGGACGCTGCGCGCCTTGCTGAGCCATTGGCGGCGCCATCCGGTGCAGTTTTTCAGCATCCTCACCGGTCTGTGGCTGGCAACCAGCCTGCTGACCGGCGTGCAGGCGCTCAACAGCCAGGCGCGGGAAAGCTACCAGCGCGCCAGCCAGTTGATCGGCGGCGAACCGCAGTCGCGGCTGACCACGGCGGACGGCGCGGTCTTTCCCCAAGCGCTGTTCATTCAGTTGCGGCGCATGGGCTGGCCGGTTTCACCGACCGTTCAGGGCCGCGTCCTGCTCAAGGAGCGGGAAACCCAGCGCCTGCAACTGATCGGCATCGAACCCGTGACCCTGCCGCCCGGTTCGGCAGTGGCCGGCCAGACGCTGGACACCGATCAGATCGTCAGTTTTCTCACGCCACCGGGCGTGACCTGGATTGCTCCGCAAACCCTCGCAGCGCTTGCTTATAAAGAAGGGGATCAGCCGCAGACCGAAGACGGCCAGCCGCTGCCGCCGTTGCGCGTCCAGCCGGACATGGCGCCCGGGGTGCTGCTGATGGACATTGGCTTCGCCCAGCCGCTGCTGCACCTGCGCGGCCAGTTGTCGAGCCTGTTGTTGCCGAAAGACTTCGCTGCCACTGATCCTTTGTTGCCCGCAGAACTGAACGGGCGGCTGGTCGTTCGCAAGGGTGGCGAAGAAAACAACCTGAACGGCTCACCGAATCCTTCCACTTGAACCTGAATGCACTGGGTGTGCTGTCATTCATCGTCGGCCTGTTCATCGTGCATGCCGCAATCGGTCTGGCGCTGGAACAACGGCGCGGCTTATTGCGCAACCTGCGAGCCTCCGGCGTGAGCGCGCGCAGCCTGATCGGTGCATTGAGCCTGGAACTGGGTGCGCTGGCCTTGATCGGCGGGCTGTTCGGCGTGGTCAGCGGATACCTGCTGGCCGGATTGCTGCTGCCGGATGTCGCCGCCAGCCTGCGCGGGCTGTACGGGGCTGAAGTGGCTGGGCAGCTTAACCTTGACGTCGGCTGGTGGCTCAGCGGTATCGGCTTGAGTCTGCTGGGCGCACTGCTCGCCGGTGCCAACAGCCTGCTGCGGGCGGCGCGGTTGCCGCTGCTCGCGCTGGCCGACGCCCAGGCGTGGCAGCATGCGCACGGCCGCTGGCTGCGACGCCAGGCGTGGGTCGCCGGACTGTGTGCGGTGACCGCGTTGGCCGCCCTGCTGCTGGGCGACAGTCTGGCGATGGGCTTTGTGTTGATTTCTGCTCTGCTGCTCGGCGCAGCCTTGGGCCTTCCCGCGCTGCTGGATGCGCTGCTCGGCGCGCTGGCGGTGCGCGGCCGGTCAGTGCTTGCGCAATGGTTCGTCGCGGACTGCCGGCAGCAACTGCCGGCGCTGAGTCTGGCGTTGATGGCGCTGTTGCTGGCGATGGCCGCCAATATCGGAGCGGGCACCATGACCTCGGGGTTTCGCGCGACGTTTGGCAGCTGGCTGGAGCAACGCCTGAGCGCCGAACTCTACGTCAGCCCGCTGAACCCGCAGCAATCCCGCGAGCTGCACGTCTGGCTGGAGCGCCAACCGGCAATCGAAGCGGTGCTGCCCAACTGGCAAGTCCCCGTGCAGTTGCAGGGCTGGCCGGCGGACCTGTTCGGCGTCATCGACCATTCTTACTATCGTCAGCACTGGCAGTTGCTGGAAGCCGACAGCGCCGATCCCTGGGCGCAACTGGCCACTGGCGACAGCGTCATGCTCAGCGAACAACTGACGCGGCGGCTTAAAGTCGAGCTCGGCGACACACTGGACATTCCCGCCCCCGGTGGGCCGTGGAAGACGCGCATCGTCGGCATCTACGCTGACTACGGAAATCCCAAGGGACACCTGCTGGTCAACGCGAAACATCTTCTCGCGCACTGGCCGCAACTGACGCCAAACCGCTTCAACCTGCGCATCGGGCAGGATGCGATCCGTCGGCTGGTACCGGAGCTGCAGGCCCGCTTCGCGCTGGACGAAAACCACATCATCGATCAGAGCCAGCTCAAGCGCTGGTCCAACCAGGTTTTCGAACGAACCTTCGCCGCGACGGCAGCGCTCAACAGCCTGACGCTGGGCGTCGCCGGCGTGGCGCTGTTCATCAGCTTGCTGACGCAAAGCCAGAGCCGTATCGGCCAGTTAGCGCCGCTATGGGCCTTGGGCGTGACGCGCCGCCAACTGATGCTGCTCAATCTGGGTCAGACCTGGTTGCTGGCGTTGCTGACCCTGATCGTTGCGCTGCCGCTGGGGCTGGCGCTGGCCTGGTGTCTGGATGCGGTCATCAACGTTCAAGCGTTCGGCTGGCGTCTGCCGCTGCAGATATTTCCCGGCCTGTTGGTGCAGTTGCTCGGGCTGGCGATGCTCGCGACACTGCTCGCCTCGGCCTGGCCGCTGCTCAAGCTCTACCGCACGCAACCTGCCGACCTGATCAGGACGTTCGCCAATGAAAAGTAGATGGCTGGCAAGCGTGGCGGCGGTGTTGCTGCTCAGCGCCTGCGACAAGCCGCCAGCGCCGGAATCCGGTTTCGCCGGGTTGGGCAATCGCGCCGACGACTACAGTCAGGTCACGCCGGGGCGCGTTTTCAGCTTTCCCGAAGACCATGGCCAGCATCCCGGCTTTCGCATCGAATGGTGGTACGTCACCGCGACCCTTGAAGACGCCAAGGGCGAACGCTTCGGCGTGCAATGGACGCTGTTTCGCAGCGCATTGCGTCCCGGTCTGCAAGCCGATAACGGCTGGAATGACGGTACGGTCTGGATGGGCCACGCAGCCGCGACATCGGCCACCGAGCACAAGGTTGCGCAGCGCTACGCGCGTGGCGGTATCGAACAGGCGGATTTCCGGCTTGCGCCCTTCTCGGCCTGGATCGACGACTGGTCGTTCGCCAGCACCTCGCACACGCAGGACGCACTTGCGCAGATGCAGCTCAAGGCCGGCGGCGATGACTTCACCTACGACCTCAAGCTCAGTTCCAGCAAACCGCTGGTGCTGCAGGGCAACAAAGGCTTCAGCCAGAAATCGGAAGTGGGTCAGGCCTCGTACTACTACAGTCAGCCGTTCTTTGAAGTCGAGGGGACTCTGCAGATCGACGGGACGTCGCGCGAGGTCAAAGGCCACGCCTGGCTGGACCGGGAATGGAGCAGCCAGCCGCTGACCGCCAACCAGACCGGCTGGGACTGGTTCTCGCTGCACCTGGCGGACGGCGAGCACGTCATGCTCTATCGCATGCGCCACCGCAGCGGCGAGCCGTATCTCACCGGCACCTGGATCAGTGCGGATGGCGGCACACGTGAACTTGCGTCCGAAGACATCAAGCTCGCGCCGGTCGGTGAAACCGAAGTCGCCGGCCGCCGCGTGCCGACCCGCTGGTCAGTCCGGATCCCCGACAAAAACCTCGACATCGTGATCGACGCGCTCAATCCAAAGGCCTGGATGGGCGTGAACATCCCCTACTGGGAAGGGCCGGTGAACCTTAGCGGCAGCCAAGGCGGAGTGGGCTATCTGGAGATGACCGGGTACTGAACCACAATGGCGCACAGCAGGAAAAACCTAAATGAACGAGCGTGTAATCGCACCAGATTGAACCAAGGCAGCGGCGGCCTTATAACCGATTGATCTAAAACTCCCACGGATCCTCCGGGTCAGTTTCTGAGTGACGGCACTTTGCGCCGGTCACGTCCCCAACGGAAACCCGGTAAGGAATTATGTGCGGATTAGCAGGTGAACTACGTTTCGACCATCAACCAGCGGACCTTGCCGCTGTTGAACGCATTACCCATGAGCTGGCGCCACGCGGCCCGGATGCATGGGGGTTTCATAGCCAAGGGCCGGTTGCCCTGGGCCATCG
>JARDZH010000259.1 GCA_029240955.1 Pseudomonas sp.
CGTCTGGTGTTCCAGGGCGTGCTCAAGTTGTACGGTTTCGACTGGGACACCGAATGGGCCGAAGGCGAGACGCGAGAAAGCGTGATCGTGTTCATCGCCGATGAGTTGCCGGAGGAAAAGATTCGGGCAGGGTTTGAGCAGATGTCGGCCTGATGCTACAGCTGCAGGAGCGCGCTTGCCCGACCAGGGCACTTGACTCTGGGGTACATACATCGACCTTCAGCGATCAGTTTATAGCCCGCTCCTTTTGACGTCCCTTGCAGAGTTCTAGTTCGGCTTGTGTTGTGAGCGCCGTCTCGATGCCTAGCCGGTACTTGCAGTAGTCTATAACGTATTGTCGCTGTTGATCTTTCAGTTTATCCAAGGGCTTGTCGTCGGCATCGCTGTCGTGAATATTCACGAAGGCAATCTGAAATGTAGGTGATTGCTTTATGAAAAATATCAGTCTGTTATCTTCCGTCCATTGAGTTTCATAGTATCCAACGAATAAAGCTGCTATCAAGGCGAACGGCAGGGCGAAAAGTATTTTTTTTTTTCATGATTGTGGTGGTCTTCGAAGTTGGGTGTTGGACCGAATATTATTTATTGATTTAGTTCCTGGGCGTGTTATTGAGGGGCGCTCCTTCTCGGCTGTTCACACATGCAACGCAAGAGCTACCTGGCTTTGCAGGATTCAAGTGCGCTTTCGCTTTCCAATTGTGTTTCTATGCCCAGTCGGTACTTACAGTACTCGATGATGGTGTTGATCTCAATCATGTTCAATTCGGAGAGTGGTTTTGGGTCTTCGTCTTTAGTGTAGATATTTTTAAAATTGAGCTGCAGTGTTGGATATTTTTTGAAGAAAAATATACTGCCTTCGTCATGGATGCCTTGGGGTGTGTAATAGCCGATGAAGAGATGAGCCGTTAAGGTAAGGAACAAGGTTGTGGTTGCGATTTTCATGGGTGGATGGGCGCCAATAAATTTGTTTTAGCTCTGATATGGGCGACTAATTCCATTCCAATTTCCCCGGGGCACGTCTTGGCATTCTTGCTCTGTTGTTTCGGAAATTCCGTGTGCCCTCCAGCCTGAGTGATGTTAAAGAGTGTCTGTAGTGTCTGGATTAGACAAGTGACAGAATCTATTTGCGGTGTGGGTAAAGTGCTGGTGGTGTTTACGCCCATGCTCTCTAAGGTTTTACGAGTAAAAGAGGTAAGATCATGTCCTTCTTCTGCATGAGTAAGATTATTCAACAGTACGATTCCTATGGCGTGGCTGTTGTAATGTTCAAGGTGCGTCCCTTTGAGGCGCATCGGTCCGTCCCTTCATATCTTTACCATCAACGCTGGCCACGAACGGGCGACCAACGATTGGGGAGCCAGCGTCGCTATCGATAACTAAGAAATGGTGAGTGAAAACACCAGTTGTCGCAGCGCCCTTACTCGTCTGCACCAATGCCCCCGCCGCCCGAGCACGCTGCTCCAATTGGGGATCAGCAAGCAATTCGGCCATCAACGCTTCATTGACAACACCCGCATCATTAACAGCCCCCAGCCTAGCGAAATCCACCACCAGCTTCGAGGTCATGAAATTCACCTCGCCACCCACGCAATCATGACTGCCCGTCACGATGCTGCCGCCGTGGCTGGTCAGGCTGCCGACGTGGGCCATAGGACGGCCGTTGACCAGAATGTGTGGAAAGCCCGACACGATCACAGCGCCGCACCCGGACATGTCGCCGACGCGTGCGACGGGGATGCCGTTGACGTATGCCGTAGGCGACGCCGTGACCAAGGGTGTCAGGACGTGAAACGGTATCGGGCAGGCGTGCTGGTCGGTGAGGCGGGCGATGGGGATCATGGTCGGTCAGCTGGATGCTTGGGGTGTGCATCCTGCGCTCATGATCGGGGCGTTTATGTAGGGCGTTTCTGCAATGATTGCCGGAGTGCGCTGAGGGAGTTGTCGTTTATGCCGTGTCAGGTCTTGAGGAGCTGTCGCGAGCTGCGCTCCCTCCCACAGGGGCGGTGTCATCCATCAAGAGCAGGCACAAAAAAGCCCGGCGCTGGGGCCGGGCTTTCGGTGCAACGGGTAGCTACGCTATCAAGCGCCGTAGACCGGCAGCTTGGCGCAGATGGCCTTGACCTTCTCGCGAACGGCGTCGATCACCGCTTCGTTGTTCAGGTCGGCCAGGATGTCGCAGATCCAGCCAGCCAGTTCCTTGCATTCTGCTTCCTTGAAGCCGCGAGTGGTGACTGCCGGAGTACCGAAGCGCAGGCCGGAGGTCACGAACGGGGAGCGTGGGTCGTTCGGCACGGAGTTCTTGTTCACGGTGATGAAAGCGCGGCCCAGGGCTGCGTCGGCATCTTTACCGGAAATGTCCTGCTTGATCAGCGACAGCAGGAACAGGTGGTTTTCAGTACCGCCCGATACCACGTCGAAGCCGCGCTCGATGAATACCTCGGCCATGGCCTTGGCGTTCTTCACGACTTGCTGCTGGTAAGCCTTGAACTCAGGCTGCAGCGCTTCCTTGAAGCACACGGCCTTGGCCGCGATGACGTGCTCCAGTGGGCCGCCTTGTGCGCCCGGGAAGACTGCGGAGTTCAGCTTCTTCTCGATGTCAGCGTTAGCGCGCGCCAGGATCAGGCCGCCACGTGGACCGCGCAGGGTCTTGTGAGTGGTGGTGGTGACCACGTCAGCGAACGGAACCGGGTTCGGGTAGACGCCTGCAGCGACCAGACCGGCAACGTGAGCCATGTCGACGAACAGGTATGCGCCAACCTTGTCAGCAATTTCGCGGAAGCGCGGGAAGTCCAGGATCTGCGAGTAAGCAGAGAAGCCGGCCACGATCATTTTTGGCTTGTGCTCGACGGCAAGGCGCTCGACTTCGTCGTAGTCGATCATGCCGTTGGCGTCGATGCCGTACTGAACGGCGTTGTACAGCTTGCCCGACGAGCTGACGCTGGCGCCGTGAGTCAGGTGACCGCCATGAGCCAGGCTCATGCCCAGAATGGTGTCGCCGCCTTGCAGCAGAGCGAGGTAAACAGCGGAGTTGGCCTGAGAACCGGCGTGCGGCTGAACGTTGGCGTAATCGGCACCGAACAGCTCTTTGGCGCGGTCGATTGCCAGTTGCTCAACGACGTCGACGTACTCGCAGCCACCGTAGTAGCGCTTGCCTGGATAGCCTTCGGCGTACTTATTGGTCAGAACCGAGCCCTGAGCTTCCATGACCGCCGGGCTGGTGTAGTTTTCCGAAGCGATCAGCTCGATGTGTTCTTCCTGACGCAGAGCTTCTTGCTCCATAGCGGCAAACAGATCGGAGTCATACTTCGCGAGAGTCAAATCACGGCTGAACATGGCAGTCCTCAAGGGGCTTGGCGGAAAAGGCAGGCATTCTACCCCATCGGGTTTTATCTGGCATATGAAAGGCAGTCATGTGCCGGATGAATGGGGTGCAAGGAGGGGGCGGCAATACTATTCGCAGGATTTGTGGGAGCGGCTTTAGCCGCGAAAGCGTATTTCAAGGCGCCGGATGTTCGGCTGTACCGTCCCCTTCGCGGCTGAAGCCGCTCCCACAGTGCGCGCCTTTTTTAGCCGCGAAGGCGCAGTGAGTTGAAGACAGGTTGCTCCTACTGAGACGAAGCCGATCAGTCCAGCATGAACAACGCGTCATTGCTGAACTGCGCTTCGAACTGGCTGGGAGGCATCGGGCGTCCGAACAGGTAGCCTTGCACCTCGTCGCAGCCGTGCTCACGCAGAAACTCCAGCTGTTCCTGCGTCTCGACGCCCTCGGCGATCACAGCCAGATTCAGGCTGTGGGCCATGGCAATGATCGCGCGGGCGATCTGTGCATCCTGCTCGCCGGAGGGCAGGCCGTCGACGAAGGTGCGGTCGATTTTCAGCACGTCGATGGGGAATTGCTTGAGGTAGTTGAGCGATGAATAACCGGTGCCGAAGTCATCGACCGCAATGCTCAGGCCCAGCTTTTTCAGGCCGTCGAGCATTTGCAGGGCTTCGTTCACTTCGCGCATCAAGATGCTTTCGGTCAGCTCCAGCTCCAGACAGGCCGGTGGCAGGCCGGTCTCTTTGAGCATGTACGCGATACGGTTGCCCAGCTGACCATCTGAGAATTGACGCGCCGAGATGTTGACCGAAACCTTCGGCACACGTACCCGGGCGGCATGCCAGCTCTTGAGCTGACGACAAGCCTCCGCCAGCACCCAGTCTCCGACTTCGACCACCAGCCCCAACTCTTCGAGCACCGGGATGAAATCGTTCGGCGGGACCAGTCCGCGACGGGGGTGACGCCAGCGCAGCAAGGCTTCGGCGCCCGTCAGTCGTTTGCCGTCGCCGCTGAACTGCGGCTGGTAATACAGCGTGAATTCCTGCTGCTCCAGTGCGTGGCGCAGATCGCTTTCCAGCTCCAGACGCTCCAGCGCCGTGGCATTCATGTCTGCCTGATAGAACTGGAAGTTGTTCTTGCCGCGTTCCTTGGCGTGATACATCGCGGTGTCGGCGTTCTTCATCAGTTGGCTGAGTTCATTGCCATCTTGCGGACTCAGCGCGATGCCGATGCTCGCCGTCACGAAAAACTCGCGGCCTTCCAGCACGAACGGCGTTACCAGACTGTTGAGAATCTGCTCGGCCACATGGATGGCCCGGTTGAGCGCGATGTCGCGCGTCGCGCCGGGCTGCAACAGCAGTGTGAACTCGTCACCGCCCATGCGCGCCACCGTGTCATCGTCTGCCACGCATGCCAGCAGGCGGGTTGCCATTTC
>JARDZH010000260.1 GCA_029240955.1 Pseudomonas sp.
GGGCGGTTTCGGTTCAAGAGGTGGACACATGAACACTGCACGCGGCATGGCACTGGCAACTTTGATGGCCCTGGCGGCGACCCCGGCGCTGGCTTTCAATCTCAACGACGCAGCCAATGCGGTTTCCAACGCCACCAACGGCAATCAGAAAGCGACTGCAGCACCTGAGGCGGCGGGCTTGCTCAACACCCTGGGCACGCAACTCAATGTCACGCCTGAACAGGCCGTCGGCGGGACCGGCGCGCTGTTGGGGCTGGCAAAGAACAAACTGACGGGGACTGATTATTCGCAGCTGACCAAATCCGTACCGGGTCTGGATCAACTGTCAGGCCTGTCGGCGCTGGACAGCCTGGGCGGCAGTGGTCTGGGCAGCCTGCTGGGCGGTTCGAAGCAGTCCGGTAACAGCTCGATGCTCAATCAGGCGCTTGGTAATGTGCAGGACATGGGCGACGTGAACACGGCGTTCAAAGCACTGGGCATGGACAGCAGCATGGTCAGCCAGTTTGTTCCGGTAATTCTGCAATACCTCGGCCAGCAAGGCGCCAGCGGCTCCGCACTGCAGAGCCTGAGCGGGTTATGGGGCGCTGGCAGCTGATTCCTGCCGCAACTGCGCAATGCGCGCGTTCTTCTCGATCCAGAGCTGGTTGACCCAGCCCTGGATCTTCTCCCGAAACACCGGGTCGTTCTCGTAGTCGCCTTGCCATAAGGAAGGCTCGAGTTCGCGAGTCCGGATATCGACGATGACTTTCGGTACCTGCCCGCAGAGCATGTCCCAGAAACCCGGAATCCGGTCGCCGGGATACACCACGGTCACGTCCAGAATGGCATCAAGCTGCTCACCCATCGCCGCCAGCACGAAAGCGACTCCGCCCGCCTTGGGCTTGAGCAGGTCGGAGTAGGGCGAGCCTTGCTCGGCATGCTTGGCTTTGGTGAAACGCGTGCCTTCCAGATAATTCACGATGGTCACCGGCTGGCGCTTGAACAGTTCGCACGCCGCTTTGGTGATTTCCAGATCCTTGCCTTTGAGTTCCGGGTTCTTGGCCAGAAACGCCTTGGTGTAGCGCTTCATGAACGGGTAATCCAGCGCCCACCAGGCAAGACCCAGCAGCGGCACCCAGATCAGCTCTTTTTTCAGGAAAAACTTGAAGAACGGCGTGCGGCGGTTGAGCGCCTGAATCAGCGCCGGGATGTCCACCCAGGACTGGTGGTTGCTGATCACCAGGTAAGAAGTGTCGGTACGCAGGCCTTCATCGCCACGAATGTCCCACTGGGTCGGGATGCAGGATGCGAAGATCAGCTTGTCGACTTCAGCCCAGGTTTCGGCGATCCACATCACGGCCAGCGAGCAGTGATCGCGCAAATGGCCTTGGAACACCAGCTTGAGCAGCGCGAAAACCAGTAACGGGCCGATAAAGACCAACGTATTGATCAACAGCAGCAAGGTGACGAAACAGCCGGTGAGCACACGGCGCATAGGAAACTCTGCAGGGTTCAGGGCCGGCAATGATAAAGACCCGCGCCGGTCCCGCCAAATGCACAGGTGCTTACAAATGTTTCATGCGCTAACAATTTTGTGGTCCGCACCGCAGGCCTCGTCGAACCGATGGGCACTTCGCTGTCTAAATTCTGCGTCGATCCAGGCGCTGCCTTTGTGAGGGACTTATCTCGTGAAACCGATTCTGGCGCTTCTTTCTCTGCTGGCACTGCCGGTCATGGCTGCCGAGCCGACGCTCTACGGCCGATATGAAAACATCAGCGTTCCGGAGATAGGCCAGACCTTCAAGGCCAAGATGGACACCGGTGCGCTGACCGCATCGCTGTCAGCCAAGGACATCGAACTGTTCAAACGTGACGGCGACGACTGGGTCCGTTTCCGTCTGGCGACCGAAGATGCCAGCAAGAAAGTCTACGAACACAAGGTTTCGCGGATCAGCAAGATCAAGAGCCGTGCCGACGGTGATGAAGAGGAAGAAGACATCGATCCGGTGAAGCGGCCCGTCATCGATCTGGAACTGTGCCTGGGCGAGAAGAAACGAACCGTCGAGGTCAACCTGGTCGACCGTAGTCATTTCAACTATCCGCTGCTGATCGGCGCCAAGGCGCTGCGCGAGTTCGATGCAGCGGTGAACCCGGCCAGACGTTATACCGCTGACAAACCCGACTGCGATTGAGTACTGAAGACGCTGAACGGCGAGAACTTGTCCGCGCTCGCCGTTCCCTGATCGCCGCTCAGACGCTTGGCTGAGTAGCCTGCATCGACGGACGCTGGCTGATTTCGTGATACCAGGCGGCAAGGCCCGGGCATGTCTCGCGCCAGCCCAGCTCGGGCTGGCGGAAATCCAGATAGCCCAGCGCAGCCGCGACGCTGATCGACGCCACGTCAAATGACGATTGCAGGTCGATAAGGGCCTCTTGCTCAAAGTAAGTCAGGGTCCGCTCGATCTTCTCCTGCTGGTTGTTGAGCCACAGGTCCCAGTGTTTTTCCTCTGGCCGCAGCGCCGTTTCATAGCGAATGAGCAGGGCTGCATCCAGCAGTGCATCGGCCAGCGAGGCCAGCGTCAGACGGCGCCAGCGCGACGACCCATCACGCGGGATCAGCGGGTTGCCGACATGCTGGTGGTCCAGATAGTCGAGAATGACCCGGCTGTCGTGGATCACACTGCCGTCCGCCAGCCGCAGCGCGGGCAGCTTGCCTACCGGGTTTTCGGCGTTGAGTTCTGCGGATGGGCTGACCGGCGTCAGCGTCGTGTTCTGCAACGCGACCCGCTCAAACTGGCCGGTTTCATGAAGCAGGACGACCACTTTGCGTACATACGGCGAAGCTGCGTTGTAAAACAGCGTCATGTTGGGAGCTGACATGAATCTTCCTCGAGACAGGCGGATGCCTAGCCTATGCAGGCTGCGAACGGGGCGCAACGCCTATCGCGCTTCGGCCCAGAGGTCCCTTCGCCAGCAAGCTGGCTCCTACAGTTGGTGAGCTGTGCCCAAAGGGGGCAATGGCTGCCGCGGTCCATGTAGGAGGGAGCGAAGCTCGCGATGAAGGCGACGCGGATTTTCAGGGCGAACGCGTCATCGTTCGTCGCGAGCTGGCGCTCCCTCCCACAACGCGCTTGGCTGACGCCATGAGGAAACGCTCACACCACGGCTGCCGCGATCCATGTAGGAGGGAGCGAAGCTCGCGATGGGCTGCGCAGCGGCCCTGATGGGGCGTAAGCGCGGATCAACCGCGAGTCATCAGCCCTTTAACACTCAGCACCGCTGCCACGCCCATGCCCAGCCACGCCAGCGCGTCCCACCAACCGTCGCCCAGCAGCGCGGCGAAGAGACCCGCTGCGGTGAGCAGACCGATCAGTATCGGCATGGCGAATATCCTGCGCAGCGTCGAGCCCTTGCTCATCGCGCAAGCTGCGGTCGTGCCGCTTCCACTGATCGAGCGGCGCGGCGTCTGACCCACCACAGGTACACACCACTGCCTAGCACAATGATGGTCATCACATCCAGCACCGCCCACAGCACTTTCATCGGCATGCCGCCGTAATCGCCGAAGTGCAGCGGCGATGACATGCTCAACGCGTCCATGTACCACGGCCGCTCGACCACAGCGGTCACCTGCAAGGTCCGGGCATCGATCAGCACCGGCGTCATGAGATGTGCGGTCAGAGGCGTATTGCCTTTCAGGAATACCGCGTAGTGGTGCTCGCTGGAAAACCGCGTGCCGGGAAACGCGATGAAGTCCGGCTCCATGTCCGGCGCTGCGCTTCCGGCGATCTCCAGTAGCCGGTCGGCTGGCGCTCGCTGCGTGAGCGGCGGCGCATCGCGATACGGCGCGATCATCGTCGCCAGCGTGTCGTTGCGCCACGAAGCGATAAGCAGGTCGGCGCACGCACTGATCACGCCGGTCACCCCCACTACCAGCGCCCAGGTCAGCGTGACCACACCGATCAGATTGTGCAGGTCCAGCCATCGCGTGCGGGTGGATTTGCGGGCGCGAACGGTCCCGAACTCCAGCTTGCGCATGAAAGGCGCGTACAGAACGGTCCCGGATACGATGGCGACCACGAACAACAAGCCCATGAACGCCAGCAGCAGTTTGCCGGGCAGATCCGCGTACATGTCCACATGCAGACGCAGCATGACCATCATGAATCCGCCGTTGGCCGACGGCATTTCCTGAGCCTCGCCAGTACGCGCGTCCAGCGCAAAGGTGTGCGAAGCATTGGGCTCGGTGCCCGCGGTCGCCGCAGTAATCGCCATGACACCGTTGGGATCGTCTTCATCCCAGCCGAAATACTGCATGACTTCACCAGGCCGGTGCGCTTCTGCTGCCTTGACCAGTTGCTCAAGGTTCAAACGCGGCGTATCGGCGGGCATCTCCTGATAATGCGGCGCATCGCCCAACAGATGATCGATTTCGTGGCTGAAGATCAGCGGCAGACCGGTGATCGCCAGCATCAGCAGGAACAGGGTGCAGATCAGGCTGCTCCAGGTATGAACCACCGACCAGCGGCGCACGGTTTGGCTTTTCATCATTTATCCAGGCGAAAGGCACGGCGGGCGTTGGGGCCGCGCATCAAGGGGCGCTACTGTAATCCAACGCGCTGGCCTGCGGGAAACCGCATGACCAGTGATCGCCGTTCCCGGTCAGAACGATTGCGGCTGCCTGCGCCTGCGCCATTGCCCCAGGCTGCGCTCAAGGCTGGCAGGGCTGTCGATCTGCTGCTTTCGCGCGTGGCTGAAAAGGATCAAGGCCAG
>JARDZH010000261.1 GCA_029240955.1 Pseudomonas sp.
ACGACCGAGCGTGGTGATATTGCCGTTCTCGTCGACACCCTGAAAACCGGCGACTACGACAACCCGGCCGGCCTTGAGGTCGGCGCGGATCTTCTGGTCATCGATCTGCAGGATGCGCGCCTTGTTGTGCGCGCTGTCGGTGAGGATCCGCACCTGATTGCCGGTGTAGGACACCGCCGGAACGCCGCGCTTGACCAGCGCCATCGCGAGCAGCGCGATGGTGACCTGTTCGCCGGTGGACACAATCACGTCCAGTTCGCGAGGAACCGGCTGATCGCTGATCTGCCGCGCCAGGTCGATCAGGCGGTTGGTTTCGCCGCTCATGGCTGACAGCACGACCACCAGGTCATCGCCCGCCTCACGGAATTTCTTGACCTTGTCGGCCACCTGTTCGATGCGCTCTACCGAGCCTACCGAGGTGCCGCCAAATTTCTGTACGATCAAAGCCATCTCAAAGCCGCCTTAAAACCCGTTAAGGGCACCCATAAACATTCGAATGCCCGGCCTGCCACGAATGACAGGCCGGAAGTCGGGCTCAGATACCCTGCTCTAC
This sequence comes from Pseudomonas sp., assembly GCA_029240955.1. Next base: position 554 of record JARDZH010000261.1, read on the forward strand.
AAAAGGAACGGTCAGCGCCAGCGCCGCGTCCAGCGCGCTCGCATCGACACCGCCGCCTTGAGCCATGTCAGGACGACCACCGCCTTTACCGCCTACGGCAGCGGCCGCTTGCTTCATCAAATCACCGGCTTTGAGTTGGCCAGTCAGGTCCTTGGTCACGCCTGCCACCAAGACGACCTTGTCCTCATGCACACTGCCGAGCAGGATCACTGCGCGGCCGAGTTTGTTCTTCAACTGATCGACAAGCGCGAGCAGCGCTTTGCCATCCTGACCATCCAGGCGAGTGGCCAGAACCTTGACGCCTTTGACCTCCAGTGCAGCGGCGGACAGATCGTCGCCTGCGGCGCTGGCGGCCTTGGCCTGCAACTGCTCCAGCTGTTTTTCCAGCTGGCGATTGCGTTCCAGCACCGAGGACAGCTTGTCCAGCAGGTTGTCGCGGTTGCCCTTGACCAGGGTCGCGGCTTCCTTGAGCTGGTCTTCGGCAGCGTTCAGCCACGCCAGTGCCGCAGCACCGGTCACCGCTTCGATACGACGTACGCCTGCAGCAACGCCGCCTTCGCTGACGATCTTGAACAGCGAGATGTCGCCGGTACGGCTGGCGTGGATACCGCCGCACAGCTCGACGGAGAAGTCGCCGCCCATGCTCAGCACGCGCACAGTGTCACCGTACTTCTCGCCGAACAACGCCATTGCGCCACGCTTGCGGGCGGATTCGATGTCGGTTTCTTCGGTCACGACCGGGGTGTTCTTGCGCACTTCGGCGTTGACGATGTCTTCCAGCTGGCGCAGTTGTTCAGGCTTGATCGCTTCAAAATGGCTGAAGTCGAAACGCAGGCGCTGACTGTCGACCAGCGAGCCCTTCTGCTGAACGTGATCGCCCAGCACCTGACGCAGCGCAGCGTGCAGCAAGTGGGTCGCCGAGTGGTTGAGGCCAGTGGCCTGACGCACTTCGGACGACACTTGAGTCTCGACCGCCGCGCCGACTTTCAGGCTGCCCGACGCCACGATGCCGTGGTGCAGGAACGCGCCGCCGGTCTTGGTGGTGTCGCGCACGTCGAAACGCACGTCGCCCGCCTGCAGGAAACCGCTGTCGCCGATCTGGCCACCCGATTCGGCGTAGAACGGCGTGGTGTCGAGAATGACAACGCCCTCTTCGCCTTCGTTGAGGTGCTCGACGGCCTGACCGTCTTTATACAGAGCGACGACGGACGCGCTGCCGTTGGTGGCTGCGTAACCGGTGAAGACAGTGGCAACGTCAACCTTGACCAGGCTGTTGTAGTCCATGCCGAACGAGCTGGCGGAACGCGCGCGCACGCGCTGAGCTTCCATCTCGCGCTCGAAGCCTTCCTCGTCGAGGGTCAGGTCGCGTTCGCGGGCGATGTCGCCGGTCAGGTCCATCGGGAAACCGTAAGTGTCGTACAGCTTGAACACCACTTCACCCGGGACCACCGAACCTTTGAGTTCGGCCAGATCCTGCTCGAGGATTTTCAGGCCCTGCTCCAGGGTCTTGGCGAATTGTTCTTCTTCGGCCTTGAGCACGCGCTCGATGTGCGCCTGCTGCTGAGCCAGTTCCGGGAACGCAGCGCCCATCTCGGCAACCAGTGCGGCCACGATCTGGTAGAAGAAGCTGCCCTTGGCGCCCAGCTTGTTACCGTGACGGCAGGCGCGGCGGATGATGCGGCGCAGCACATAGCCGCGACCTTCATTGGACGGCAGCACGCCGTCGGCAATCAGGAAGCCGCACGAACGAATGTGGTCGGCCACGACTTTCAGCGAAGCCTGATTGTCGTTGGTGCAGCCAATCGCCTTGGCCGCTGCTGCGAGCAGGCTCTGGAACAGGTCGATCTCGTAGTTGGAATGCACGTGCTGCAGCACGGCGCTCACACGCTCAAGGCCCATGCCGGTGTCCACCGACGGCGCTGGCAGCGGGTGCAGCACGCCGTCGGCAGTCCGGTTGAACTGCATGAAGACGTTGTTCCAGATCTCGATGAAACGGTCACCGTCTTCTTCCGGCGAACCGGGTGGGCCGCCCCAGATGTCCGGGCCGTGATCGAAGAAGATTTCAGTGCAAGGGCCGCACGGGCCGGTATCGCCCATGGTCCAGAAGTTGTCGGACGCGTAAGGCGCGCCCTTGTTGTCGCCGATGCGCACCATGCGCTCCGGCGGCACGCCGATGTCCTTGGTCCAGATGTCGTAGGCTTCGTCGTCAGTCGCGTAGACCGTCACCCACAGTTTTTCCTTGGGCAGGTTCAGCCACTTGTCGGAGGTCAGGAAGGTCCAGGCGTAAGTGATCGCGTCGCGCTTGAAATAGTCGCCGAAGCTGAAATTGCCCAGCATCTCGAAGAAAGTATGGTGGCGTGCGGTGTAGCCGACGTTTTCCAGGTCGTTGTGCTTGCCACCGGCACGCACGCACTTCTGGCTGGACACGGCGCGGGTGTAGGCACGTTTTTCCTGGCCCAGGAAGCAGTCCTTGAACTGGTTCATGCCTGCGTTGGTAAACAGCAGGGTTGGGTCGTTGCCCGGAATCAGGGAGCTGGAAGGAACACGGGTGTGACCTTGCTCTTCGAAGAAGCCAAGGAAGGCTTCACGGATTTCTGCGCTTTTCATAGGTTCTTCCACGGAGACTGCGGCCAGAGGCGAGTGCAAAACGTCAGATGACGTAGCGACGGCAAAGGGCCGCATTATATAGGCGTTGCGTCCTCGGTACAGTGTGTTTGTACGATAGAGACAAGTTACTGGATTACTGGCGTTCTAGGCATCCCTGAATGCGGCGAACCGGGCAATGACCTGTTCGAGCTGATCTCGCGATACATCCATGTGGGTGACCATGCGCAGTCGCGGCGCAGCACTGAGACGGATATCACGCTCGGCACAGAAGGCCTTCAGCGCAGCTGCGCGCTCACCGATCTGCACATAAACCATGTTGGTCTGAACCGGTTCGACGTCATAGCCCAATTCGCTCAGACCCTGAGCCAGAAAGGCCGCATTGGCGTGATCGTCGGCGAGCCGCTCGACGTTGTGTTCCAGCGCGTACAGTCCGGCGGCCGCCAGCAGACCCGCCTGACGCATGCCGCCACCCACCATCTTGCGCAGACGGCGCGCTTTGCCGATCAGGTCGGCGGAACCACACAGAACCGAGCCGACCGGCGCACCGAGCCCTTTGGACAGGCAAACCGACACCGAGTCGAAATGCCTGGCGATCTCGCGCACGTCCACACCCAGCTTGACCGCCGCGTTGAAAACCCGCGCGCCGTCCAGATGCAGGGCCAGACCGTGTTCGGTGGTGAGCTTGCGCGCTGCGGCCAGATAGGCCATCGGCAGCACCTTGCCATGCATGGTGTTTTCCAGCGCCAGCAGGCGGCTGCGGGCGAAGTGGAAGTCATCAGGCTTGATGGTTTCCAGCACATGCGCGAGGTCCAGTGAACCGTCGGCCTGCATAGGCAACGGCTGTGGCTGGATCGAACCCAGCACCGCCGCCCCGCCGCCTTCATATTTATAGGTGTGCGCTTGCTGACCGACGATGTATTCATCGCCACGCTCACAGTGCGCCATCAGCCCGAGCAGGTTGCTCATGGTGCCGGTCGGCACGAACAGCGCCGAAGCAAACCCCAGTCGCTGGGCCAGCGTGCCCTCAAGCTGATTGACTGTCGGGTCTTCGCCGTAGACATCATCGCCCAGCGGTGCACGCGCCATCGCGTCGAGCATGCCTTGCGTGGGTTGGGTCACGGTATCGCTGCGCAGGTCGATGACGGTCACGGCGGGACTCCTTGAATTCGAAGATCAATGGTGAACGCAATGTCACGCTTGCAACAAGGCGTTACCGGGCTGGACGACACTATAACCAAGGCGCGGCAGCGCCGATACTGCGCACCCTTATGCGAAAAAGGCAGGAGGCCCGTACGAAAGTGTCCATGCAGGTTACGAAGATCTGTGTTAAAAATCCCCGCGTCGGCGAATCAACACGCTCGGCAACGTTCTCAGGGCGGGGTGTAATTCCCCACCGGCGGTGATGACGCACAGCGCGTCCAGCCCGCGAGCGCTTGGGTCAAGCAGCTTTGGTTGCAGTCTCAAGGTCAGCAGACCCGGTGTGATTCCGGGGCCGACGGTCATAGTCCGGATGAAGAGAGAGCGGGATCAGCGTCTACAGATCCGTTGGTGAACCTCTTGCACGGCTACGTCGTATAGAGGTGTTTCCTAC
>JARDZH010000262.1 GCA_029240955.1 Pseudomonas sp.
CTGGTGGGTTTGCTGCCGGTCATCGGGCTGATTCGACGTTCCGCACGCCAGGTCGGTCGAAACCACTGATCGACCGTACGACCTTGTCGCTACAGATGTCAGGACGCGACCTTGTCGCTACAGATGTCAAGCCGCGACCTTGTCGCTACAATGCGCCGCATTCCGCGCAGGCACCATGGACAGTCCGCCTGCGCTCTCGCCACGCCCGGAAGGAGAAACCCATGGGACAGCGTACGCCTCTGTATGACCTGCATCTGGCCCTCGGCGCAAAGCTGGTCGATTTTGGCGGTTGGGAAATGCCCCTGCATTACGGCTCGCAGGTCGAGGAGCATCATCAGGTCCGTCATGATTGCGGCGTCTTCGACGTGTCGCATGTGACCGTGATCGATATCCACGGGCCGGACGCCCGAGCGTTCCTGCAATACCTGCTGGCCAATGATGTCGCCACGCTCGTCGCACCGGGCCAGGCGTTGTACAGCGCCATGCTCAACCTGCAGGGTGGGATAGTGGACGATCTGATCGCCTACCTCACCGAGGACGGCTATCGCCTGGTGGTCAACGCTGCCACCCGTGACAAGGACCTGGCCTGGTTGGCTAAGCAGGGCGGCGCGTTCGAGGTGCAGTGGCGCGAGCGTCCGGAGCTGGCCCTGTTGGCCGTGCAAGGGCCCAACGCACGGCGCAAGGTAGCGGATCTTCTCGGCAGCCAGCGCAGCGAACTGCTTCGCCAGTTGCAACCCTTCGAAGGCCGTCACCAGGGTGACTGGTTCATCGCGCGCACTGGCTACACCGGTGAAGACGGTATCGAGATCATCCTGCCTGCGGCGCAAGCACCTGCTTTTTTCAATGAGCTGATCGGTGCCGGCATTTCGCCGATTGGCCTCGGGGCGCGCGATACGCTGCGCCTGGAGGCTGGAATGAATCTTTATGGCCAGGACATGGACGAGGCGCACTCACCGCTGGCCTCCAACATGGCCGGCAGCATTGCATGGCAACCGACTTCGCGCGATTTCATCGGGCGTCAGGCGCTGGAGCGTGAACGCGCCGTCGGGCCGGCGATGAAGCTGGTCGGTCTGGTACTCGAGGAACGTGGTGTGCTACGTGCGCATCAGGTGGTTCGCATCGCCGAGGTTGGCGAAGGAGAGATCACCAGTGGTAGTTTCTCTCCTACGCTGAGCAAGTCGATTGCGCTGGCGCGCGTCCCGATGGCAACCGCTGACCGTGCGGAAGTCGAGATACGTGGCAAATGGTACCCGGTACGGGTGGTCAAGCCGACCTTCGTACGACAGGGTAGAACCCTGATCTGAATCATATGGCGAGCTTGCCGCTGACCCCTGTTGAGGACAATGTTATGAGCGATATCCCTGCTGAACTTCGTTTTGCCGCAAGCCATGAGTGGGCGCGTCTGGAGACCGATGGCACGGTGACCGTGGGCATCAGCGATCACGCACAGGAAGCCCTGGGCGACGTGGTGTTCATCGAGCTGCCGGAAATCGGCAGAGTGTTTGCTGCCGCCGAGCAGGCAGGCGTGGTCGAGTCGGTGAAAGCCGCTTCCGATATCTACTCGCCAGTGGCGGGTGAAGTGATCGCCATCAACGAGGCACTGACCGAGGGTCCTGAAAACGTAAACGCCGATCCCTACGGCGCCTGGTTCTTCAAGCTCAAGCCAAGCACTGCCGACGAGCTGGACACGCTGCTCAACGCGGCTGCCTACAAGACCGCCATCGGCGAATGATGGCAGCGGGGGGCTGCACAGGCCCCTCGTACGTAAAACGTCCATCTCTCCCCATCGTCGCTCGACGCGTCATGCATCGTTGCGCACGACAACCATCGACAGCGCAATGCTGATCGTATGGCTGCTTCATACCTCATTCTTCCGCACCGCGTTCAGCGTAGGCAGGCCGCTACTCGATGAGCTCAGCGACGATGATTGTTGATGCCCACGCTGCCGCGTAGCTGAAATGGATAGACCCACGGCCGGTGAGTAAAAGCCCAACGACATAAAGAACCGCTTGGCAATGCCATTTAGGCATTAACAGCTATAGGACGACCTACTTTGACCATTTGTTTGGATAGGGCAGTTTGTTATGCGTTTAAATTCTAAAACGACTTGAAACAATTCTTTTTGGTTTTGTGAAAATTTCGTTAACCTCGGCAACCAGAGTTTGGCTTAGACCAAGGTCTTGAATCGGTTTGTAACCATTGACTAATCGGTCACGCTTTGGCGCTAATCGCGCATCGGCGGAAAAGGGGCTTCAGACCCCGACCAAAGACACCACAAAAATTAGAAACCAGAGGAGCATCACATGTACAAGCAGTCGCTCGCCGCAGCCATCGCGCTCGCCAGCATCTCCACCAGTGTCTACGCCGCCGATCCAGCACCCTCGGGTTTCCTCGAAGCCAGCAAAGCAACGCTGAGCTCGCGAACCATGTATTTCCGCAATGACACCCGTGAAGGCACGGCGAACGACCAGGAAGAATCGGCCCAGGGCTTTCTCTTCAACTTCATCTCTGGCTACACCCCCGGAACCGTCGGCTTCGGGCTGGACGTGCAGGCCATGACCGGTATTCACCTGGACGGCGGCCGTGGCCACCACCCGAACAACAACAGCTTCTTCCCGAGCGACACCGATGGCTCGGCCGAGAAGTCCTGGTCGCGTCTGGGCGCCAACGGCAAGGTCAAATTCTCCAAGACCGAACTCAAGGTGGGTAGCGCGCTGCAGCCCAACCTGCCGATCCTGGTGTCCAACGATGGTCGTTTGCTGCCTGCGGTCTACCAGGGCGGTATCCTGACCACCAAGGAACTGGACAACTTCACCTTCACCGCCGGCCGACTGAACAAGTCCGCGGGTCGTGCAACCAGCAACTACTCGGGTCTGAGCGTCAACGGTGCTACCCAAGACAGCAATAACTTCCAGTTCGCCGGTGTGGACTGGAAAGCGACCAAGGACCTGACCCTGCAGGTCTACCACGCGCAACTGGAAGACTTCTACAAGCAGACCTTCCTGGGCGCCGTACACGTGCTGCCCCTGGGTGAAGACCAGTCGTTCAAGACCGACCTGCGCTACTTCGACAGCAGCTCCGACGGCAAGAACGGTGATGCTGGCTACCGCTTCAACAACAACGGCGGCTACGCCAAGAACCCTGGCGAGGTCGACAACAAGACCTGGAGTGCCATCTTCACCTACAGCATTGCTGGCCATGCGATCCTTGCGGGCTACCAGCAGGTAGGCGATGACGGCGGCATGCCGTTCATCAACAACGGCAGCGTCGTCGATGGCAACGGTCGCAACGAAGGCAACGGCGGTTCCAGCGTCTACCTGTTCACCGATAGCATGGTCAACTCGTTCACCCGTGCTGGCGAGAACACCACGTTCGCCCAGTACTCCTATGACTTCAGCCGCGTTGGCGTACCGGGCCTGAAGGCCTCGATTGCCTACCTGCATGGCGACGACATCCGGGCGGCCGGCACTGGGGATTCGAACAATTCCGAGTGGGAACGCGACATGCGTGTCGACTACGTGATCCAGAGCGGCCTGCTGAAGAACTTCGGCGCAACCTTGCGTAACGGTACCTACCGCAGCGACGTGGGCACCAACACCGATCAGACCCGTCTGATCTTCAACTACACGTACGCTTTCAAGTAATACGTGCCGTTGCAGAAAGCCCGCCTCGCGCGGGCTTTTTCGTTTGTGCGGTGGCGTTATTCCAGATTCGCCTAGCGCCATCACGATCCATTCTTTTTGTTTCCTGGCTTGCCGGTGCACAGTCATGCGCACAACAGTCAAGGAGCAGCATCATGACCATTCGACTCGGCGACATCGCCCCCGATTTCCAGCAGGACTCGAGCCAGGGCAGCATCAGCTTCCATCAATGGTTGGGCGATCAGTGGGGCGTGCTGTTTTCCCACCCGGCCGATTTCACCCCCGTGTGCACCACTGAGCTGGGCTTCACCGCCAAGCTTGCAGATGAGTTCGCCAAGCGCAACGTCAAGGCCATTGCCCTGTCGGTGGACCCAGTGGAGTCACATGTGCGCTGGATTGGCGACATCGATGAAACCCAGGGCACCACGGTGAATTTCCCGATCCTGGCCGACGCCGACCGAAAGGTCTCGCAGCTGTACGACCTCATTCATCCAAACGCCAGCGACACGCTTACCGTGCGTTCGTTGTTCGTCATCGATCCGAACAAGAAGGTGCGCCTGACCATCACGTATCCGGCCAGTACGGGGCGCAACTTTCATGAAATCCTGCGGGTCATCGACTCCCTGCAATTGACCGATAGCCACAAGGTAGCAACGCCGGCCAACTGGCAGGACGGCGACGACGTGGTGATCGTGCCTTCGCTCAAGGACGAGGAAGAGCTCAAGCAACGCTTTCCCAAGGGGTACACGGCCGTCAAGCCGTACCTGCGCCTCACACCCCAGCCCAATCGCTGACCACCCGCTCTGTAGCAGCGGCGCGAGCCGCATCCGGCCCCATCGCGGTGCACCAGGCATACCGCATTCACCGATGACGCGGCTTGCACCGCTGCTACAGATTTAGCGCAATCCCCTGTATCCGCCCACGTGCTCACCGCGACGCGACAGGAGTTATGAGGTATATGCGTTTATAGAATAACCAAATGAATAAATATGATTTAAAGATATAAATCCTGCCTGCTACTGTTCTTTCCATACCGGCGACTTCTCCAGAAGCGCCTCGACTTCGCCATTCAAGGATTTGCCCCATGCTGGTCGTATCTCTGGGCGGCA
>JARDZH010000263.1 GCA_029240955.1 Pseudomonas sp.
TCACAGCATGGGCAGCGTTCAGTCCTGTTCAGGTCGCTGCACTGCAGTTCAGCTACCCGACAGTTAGACCTTCGACTAACTGCGTTGACAAAGTCATGGCACGCTGCAAATATCCTGAGCAGTCGTAGGACAACCTATAACGTCCATCACAATAAAAACAAAATGGGGCCTCATCGCATGACGACTCACGTCTGTGCTTCTACGCATCAATACGTCACGGCAACCCTTGCCGCTTCAGGACTCCACTTCCTGGCACCGCCCGATATCATTACGCGCATCCAACGAATTCGCTGACACCAGCCATGCGGTACCTGGCCGTTCGCCGGTCAGGTCGTGTCTCGGCAACGAGGCATCTCACATTCTCCTGGTGTCGGCCGCGTGCGCGCGGCCAGAGGAGTGGAAGGTTTGACCAAAGGGAGCACAACAATAATGAAATCTCACAACACCCGTTCACACGTCGTACTCGGTCTCGGTCTGGGCAGCCTGGGGATGGCCCTTCCGATGCTGGGCATGGCCGAAGGCTTCGTCGAAGACGCCAAGGCCACGCTGAACCTGCGTAACGCGTACTTCAACCGTAACTTCACCAACCCTTCTTACCCAAGCAGCGCCGCGCCCCAGGGCAAGGCAGAGGAATGGACCCAGAACTTCATTCTCGACGCCAAGTCCGGCTTCACGCCGGGTCTGGTGGGGTTCGGTGTCGACGTGCTGGGCATGTACTCGGTCAAGCTCGATGGCGGCCGCGGTACCGGCGGCACACAACTGTTGCCGATCCACAGCGACGGCCGTCCGGCCGATGATTTCGGGCGTCTGGGGGTGGCGGGCAAGGCGCTGATCTCCAAGACCGAACTGAAGGTCGGCGAATGGATGCCGGTGCTGCCGATTCTGCGCTCGGACGATGGTCGTTCCCTGCCGCAGACCTTCCGCGGCGGGCAGGTCACCTCCAAAGAGATCGACGGCCTGACGCTCTACGGCGGCCAGTTCCGCGGCAACAGCCCGCGTAACGATGCCAGCATGGAAGACATGTCGATGAACGGCCGGGGTGCCTTTACCTCCGATCGCTTCAACTTCGCCGGCGGCGAGTACGTCTTCAACGAGAAGCGTACCCAGATCGGTCTGTGGCATTCGGAGCTCAAGGACATCTACGAGCAGCAGTTCATCAACCTCCTGCACAGCCAGCCATTGGGCGACTGGACGCTGGGCGCAAACCTGGGCTACTTCATCGGCAAGGAAGACGGCAGCAAGCTGGCCGGTGACCTGGACAACAAGACCGCCTATGCCCTGTTGTCGGCCAAATACGGCGGCCATACCTTCTACGTCGGCCTGCAGAAGCTCAGTGGCGACAGCGCCTGGATGCGCGTCAACGGCACCAGCGGTGGCACGCTGGCCAACGACAGCTACAACTCCAGCTATGACAACGCCGAAGAAAAATCCTGGCAGCTGCGCCATGACTACAACTTCGTCGCAGTCGGCATCCCGGGCCTGACCTTGATGAACCGCTACATCAGCGGTGACAACGTGCACACCGGCGCGATCACCGACGGCAAAGAGTGGGGCCGCGAGTCTGAGCTGGCGTACACCGTACAAAGCGGGACCTTCAAGAACCTGAACGTGAAGTGGCGAAATTCCACCATGCGTCGTGATTTCAGCACCAACGAATTCGACGAAAACCGGATCTTCATCAGCTATCCGATCTCTCTGCTCTGACCGCAGCGTACGCGACGCGACGTACGGCCCGCTCAAAAGGCGGGCTTTTGCAGCGAAAAGACCTCTGAAACAGGGGTTTTGGCTTGAAAACTTTGTGATCTTGCGCGTTGACAATCGACACGAGCGGTGCCGATAATCCAAATAGTCATACGACAACAGATGACAAAATAATAACAATCAGGGGCATTCTCATGGCTACGGCTCACACCACCCAAAATCCCTTCAATCGCCTCCTGCTCACAGGTGCGGCAGGTGGCTTGGGCAAAGTTCTGCGCAAAACATTGAAGCCTTACGCAAATACCCTGCGACTGTCCGATATCGCTGAGATGGAACCGGCCGAAAGCGGCGAGGAAGTTCAGGTCTGCGATCTTTCCGACAAGGCTGCCGTGCATCAGCTGGTCGAAGGTGTCGATGCCATCCTGCATTTCGGTGGTGTGTCGGTGGAACGACCTTTCGAGGAAATCCTCGGCGCCAACATCAGCGGCGTATTCCATATCTACGAAGCCGCGCGCCGTCACGGCGTCAAGCGCGTGATCTTTGCCAGCTCCAACCATGTGATCGGTTTCTACAAACAGGACGAGACCCTCGACGCTCACTCCCCGCGTCGTCCGGACGGCTATTACGGGCTGTCCAAGTCCTACGGCGAAGACATGGCCAGTTTCTATTTCGATCGCTACGGCATCGAGACCGTCAGCATCCGCATCGGCTCGTCGTTCCCGGAACCCCAGAACCGCCGAATGATGAGCACTTGGCTCAGCTTCGATGACCTGACCCAACTGATCGAGCGCTCGCTGTATGCGCCCAATGTCGGCCATACCGTGGTCTACGGCATGTCGGACAACAAGACCGTGTGGTGGAACAACCACCTCGCCAGCCACCTGGGCTATACCGCCAAGGACAGTTCTGAAGTGTTCCGCGACAAGGTCGAGGCGCAGCCGATGCCAGCCGCCGATGACCCGGCCATGGTGTATCAGGGCGGCGCTTTCGTGGCAGCCGGCCCGTTCGGCGACGAGTAACGACCCCAAGCTCGACACAAACAACAGAGATGCATGACGCCATGGATGCTGAACTGATTCTCGATGCCCGCAATGCCACCGGCGAGAGCCCTGTCTGGAGCGTGCGCGACCAGGCACTGTACTGGGTCGACATTCCAGCGGGCCGCTTGCACCGCTGGAGCCTGGACGGCCAGACCCGCAGCTGGCAGGCCCCGCAGATGCTGGCCTGCATTGCCGCCGACGCTAAAGGCGGCTGGATTGCCGGCATGGAAACCGGGCTGTTTCACCTTGATCCCGGCGACGCCGAGCAACTCACCGCCACACCTTTGCTCGACGTTCAGCACGCCCAGGCCGGCATGCGCTTCAACGACGGGCGCTGCGACCGGCAGGGCCGTTTCTGGGCAGGCACCATGCTCATGGACATGGCCGCCGGCGCGGTCGTCGGCGCCCTGTACCGCTATCAGAGCGGACAGCAGGATCTCCAGCCGCAACTGGACGGCTTCATCGTGCCCAACGGCCTGGCCTTCAGCCCGGACGGCAAGACGATGTACCTGTCCGATTCGCACCCAAGCGTGCAGAAGATCTGGGCCTTCGATTACGACACCGACAGCGGCACCCCGCATAACCGGCGCCTGTTCGTGGACATGAACGAGCACCCGGGCCGGCCCGACGGCGCAGCGATCGACGCTGACGGTTGTTACTGGATCTGCGGCAACGACGCCGGCCTGATGCGATCGACGCTGACGGTTGTTACTGGATCTGCGGCAACGACGCCGGCCTGATTCACCGTTTCACACCCGACGGCAAGCTTGATCGCTCGCTGGCCGTGCCGGTGAAGAAGCCGACCATGTGCGCCTTTGGCGGGCCGGACCTGGACACCCTTTATGTCGCCTCGATTCGTCCGGGCGGCGACCTGGCCGATCAGCCTCTGGCTGGCGGCGTGTTCGCCCTCAAGCTCGGGGTCAAAGGTCTGGAGGAGCCGTCGTTCCGGGGCTGATTGCGCCCACCGTCTCGAAATTCCCGTAGCACTGAAATTCCCGGCACCGACCAAAAAAAAACAACATCGGAGATATTCATGGATTTCAAACGCAAATTACTCATCGCAGCGCTCCCGTTGGCGTTCTGCTTCTCCAACGCCGCCTGGGCGGACGTCAAGATCAAGTTCGCCGAGGTCCACCCGAAAGGCTATCCGCCGGTGGTGGCTGAAGAGAACATGGGCAAGAAGCTCGAAGAGCAGAGCAAGGGCGACATCAGCTTCAAGATGTTCGCTGGCGGCGTGCTGGGTTCGGAGAAGGAAGTGGTCGAGCAGGTTCAGAGCGGCGCGGTGCAGATGACCCGCGTTAGTCTGGGCATCGTTGGCCCGGTCGTGCCGGACGTCAACGTGTTCAACCTGCCGTTCATCTTTCGTGACCATGCGCACATGCGCAAGATCATCGACGGCGAGATCGGCCAGGAGATCCTCGACAAGATCACCAACTCCAACTTCAACATGGTCGCGCTGGCGTGGATGGACGGCGGCACCCGCAACCTCTACACCAAGAAGCCGGTGCGTCAGATCTCCGACCTCAAGGGCATGAAGATTCGCGTACAGGGCAACCCGCTGTTCATCGACACCGTCAACGCCATGGGCGGCAACGGCATCGCGATGGCCACCGGCGAGATCTTCAGCGCCCTGCAGACCGGCGTGATCGACGGCGCGGAAAACAACCCGCCGACCATGCTCGAGCACAACCACTACCAGAACGCCAAGTTCTACACCCTGACCGAGCACTTGATCCTGCCCGAGCCTGTGGTGATGGCCAAGACCACCTGGGAAAAGCTCACCCCCGAGCAGCAGGTCCTGGTGAAAAAGCTGGCGGTGGAAGCTCAGGCTGAAGAGCGCGTGCTGTGGGACAAGAAGTCCGCCGACAGTGAAGAGAAGCTCAAGGCTGGTGGTGTGGAGTTCATCGCCCTGACGCCTGAACAGAAGAAAGCCTTCTACGATGCGACCGCCCCGGTACGCGCCAAATACGGCGCGCCGTATGCGGACCTGATCAAGCGCATCGAAGCCGTCAATTAATCCCGCAGTCCTCACAACTGGGCGACGGCGGGAACGCCGTTGCCTTGGTAGACCTCCATGAAAAACACGGTATTGCGCTTCAATGACATGCTGTATCGAGTCAGCATCGGCATCGCCGGGCTGTCGGTACTGATCATGACCCTGATCATCCCTTGGGGGATCTTCGCCCGCTACGTGCTGGGCACAGGCTCCAGCTGGCCGGAGCCTACGGCGATTCTGCTGATGGTGGTGTTCACCTTTTTCGGTGCGGCGGCCAGTTACCGGGCCGGCGCCCACATGGCAGTGTCCATGGCCGTGGACCGCATGCCAGAAGCCACTCGGCGTATCGTCGCGGTGGCGGTGCAGATTCTGATGGCGATCGTGTGCATTTTCATGGCCGTCAAAGGCTGGAAGCTGTGCATGACCACCTGGAACCAGTTCCTTGGCGAAATGCCCTCGGTACGAGTGGGCGTCTCCTATCTGCCGATCCCGATCGGTGGCGTGATAACCCTGATTTTCGTACTCGAAAAACTATTCCTGGGCGATCAAAGCCACCGCCGCGTCGTGCGTTTCGACCTGGTGGAAGAAAGTGAAGGTGCCGCATAAATGGACGCATTCGTACTGTTGGGCAGCTTTATCGCACTGATCCTGATCGGCATGCCGGTGGCTTATGCCCTGGGCCTGGCGGCACTGATCGGTGCCTGGTGGATCGACATTCCGTTCGACGCGCTGATGATTCAGGTCGCCGGCGGCGTGAACAAGTTCTCCCTGTTGGCGATCCCGTTCTTCGTGCTGGCCGGCGCGATCATGGCCGAAGGCGGCATGTCGCGCAGGCTGGTGGCCTTTGCCGGCGTGCTGGTGGGCTTCGTACGCGGTGGGCTGTCACTGGTGAACATCACCGCGTCGACCTTTTTCGGCGCGATCTCCGGTTCGTCGGTGGCCGACACCGCTTCGGTGGGCTCGGTGCTGATTCCGGAAATGGAACGCAACGGCTACCCGCGCGACTTCTCCACGGCGGTCACCGTCAGTGGTTCGGTGCAGGCGCTGCTGACGCCGCCAAGCCACAACTCGGTGCTCTACTCGCTGGCGGCGGGCGGCACGGTGTCCATCGCTTCGCTGTTCATGGCCGGGATCATGCCGGGCCTGCTGCTCAGCGCGGTGATGATGGGCCTGTGCATGATCTTCGCCCGCAAGCGCAACTACCCCAAAGGTGAAGTGATTCCGCTGCGCAAGGCGCTGAAAATCGCCGGCGACGCACTCTGGGGTCTGATGGCGATGGTCATCATCCTGGGCGGCATTCTGACCGGCGTGTTCACTGCGACCGAGTCGGCGGCCGTGGCCGTGGTCTGGTCGTTCTTCGTCACCATGTTCATCTACCGCGACTACAAATGGCGCGACCTGCCCAAACTGATGCACCGGGCGGCCCGCACCATTTCCATCGTGATGATCCTGATCGGTTTCGCCGCCAGCTTCGGTTACATCCTGACGCTGATGGAAATCCCGATGAAGATCACGACCGCGTTCCTGACGCTGTCGGATAACCGTTACGTGATCCTGATGTGCATCAACGTGATGTTGCTGCTGCTGGGTACCGTGATGGACATGGCGCCGTTGATCCTGATCCTCACGCCGATCCTGTTGCCAGTGATCGTGGGCGTAGGTGTGGACCCTGTGCACTTCGGCATGATCATGCTGGTCAACCTGGGGATCGGCCTGATAACACCGCCGGTCGGCGCGGTGCTGTTCGTCGGCGCTGCGGTCGGCAAGGTCACCATCGAAGCCACCGTCAAGGCACTGCTGCCGTTCTACGTAGCGCTGTTCATGGTGCTGATGCTGGTCACCTACATCCCTGCCATTTCGCTGTGGCTGCCAAGCGTGGTGTTGTAACGCGTCCTGCTTAACGCTTCACAACATCGCCGCCCTCGTTGGCGGCGATGTTTTTTCCAGCCAAGGAGGCTGGTGCTCATGTCTGCTCCTGCATTGTTTCCCCGTCACATCGCGGTACTGACCCTGGCGCTGCTGGCCTGTGCCTTTGCCGGCAACCACATCGCCGCGCGCATCGCGTTCGATCACGACACCGGCCTGTTGCTGGCCATTCTCTGTCGCTCCGGCGTGACCCTGCTGGTGCTCATCAGTCTGGTGGTCTGGCAGGGCGAAAAATTACAGCTCAGCGCACGCACCTGGCGCTGGCAAATCCTGCTGGGGCTGCTGATCGCGACCCAGAGTTTCTGTATCTATTCGGCCGTTGCACGGATCCCGGTCGCCTTGGCGCTGCTGGTGGTCAACGTGGCGCCCATTCTGCTTGCCCTGCTCACCTGGGCGCTGGGCGGCGCAGCGCCGACTCGTCGCGCCGCACTGCTGATGGGGCTGATTCTGTTCGGTCTGGTCTTCGCCCTGGACGTACCGCATCGTCTGTCCAACCCGGGCAGCAGCGAACCGCAGTGGCTGGAAGGCATCGTTTATGGCTTTACCGCCGCCGTGGTCTTCGCCTTCGCGCTGTGGATCACCGATAACAAGCTCGCTAGCATGCGCGGCACGGTGCGCAGCATGCTGACCATGGTCGTGGTGTTCAGCGCCGCCACACTGGCCGGGATCAGCGGCGTGCTGCCCGGCGGCGTGGACCTTCCATCGAGCACGACCGGCTGGACGGCGCTCGCCAGTCTCGTATTGCTCTACGGGCTGGGGTTCTCGCTGCTGTTCATCTGCATGACCCGCCTGGACATGCCACGCAACGCGCCGGTGATGAACATCGAACCGGTCGCCAGCCTGCTGTTCGGCTGGCTGATTCTGGACCAGCTGCTTAGCAGCAGTCAGGTCATCGGCGGGCTGATCGTGGTCAGCGGCATCGTGCTGCTGACCATGCGCCGCAACCCACCCGCGCCATCCACTCCACGTCCTCAAAAGAGCCCGCCCGATGCCTGCAAACGTTCTGACCCTTGAAGACGGCCTGACGCGCCTGACCGTAGCGCCGGACATCGGCGGCAGCATCGTCAACTGGAGCGTGCTCGCCAGCGGCCAGCCGCTGCTGCGGCCCAATGACGATGACGCGCTCGCCGCTGGCACACCGCGGCGCCTGGCCTGCTACCCGCTGGCGCCCTGGTCGAACCGCATCGGCAACGGCGGCTTCGACACGCCGGACGGCTGGCTCGCGCTGCAACCCAACAGCCCCAATGATGCGCTGCCGATTCATGGCAGCGCCTGGCAACAGCCTTGGGACGTGGTCGAACACAGCGCCGAACACATCGTCCTGCGGCTCGACAGTCGCATCCCCTTCGCCTATCGCGCACAACTGCGTTACAGCTTGTCGGGCGGTCAACTGAGCATCGAGCTCAGCACCACCCATCTCGACAGCCGCCCCGCCTGGCACGGACTGGGTTTGCATCCCTATCTGCCC
>JARDZH010000264.1 GCA_029240955.1 Pseudomonas sp.
GAGTTGCGTTAATCAGCATTCTTTTCATGTAGTACCGTCGGTTTCCGGGCTGCCGGAAACGGCGTTCGGCACACACGACTTCTCACGGTCGGTGTCAGGGCGCGTCAGGAGTGGTTGGACACTCCAGTGTCTAGCGAGTTTCTTGACCAGTGGGGTCGAAGAGTCGCGACGACGTTTCCTGCTTGCTGTGGTGACATAAGACACCCTGTCAGCAAAAGCTTTGTCAGGAGGAGGAATCAACCATCGGTAGCGGACGAGATGAAGCGTCTAGAACAAGCCTTGTGCTACACAGTCCGATGGTTGTGCGTCTCCACCCTACACGTATCCCTGATAATTCGGGTGCTGCCGCGCGCAGAATCCGCAGCGGGTTGGCATTTACCGCGATCTTCGATAGGGAAGGTCGCGCATCATGGCTTGAGGCGTTGTTCCCGAAACATTCGCTCGTAGCGTCCGGAAGCGACTGCACTTTGTGAACTGGCCATGGGTAGTGCGCAAAAGGCGAGTGACTCACTCTGCGATCTGGCGGGTTTCCGGCCTCATGTCACCTGCGCTCGTTACGTTTCCAGCGTGCTCCGTTGTCACCGAAAGCCTCGTAGGACGGCCTCCCGTCCTCGTGAATTGCGTTGGTCAGGGCCGGTTGTCAACCGTTTGTCCGCTGTCCGGCCGCTTTTGGCGGCGTTCGCGACTATAGCAGCAATCATTAAGTGCTTCAAATCCATAAAAAATTGTTATCATCCGCGACATGACGAATATTGCCCCTCCAACCCCCGGCGTCCAGCTGGTTGAGGTTGCGCCGGAACTTGCCGGTCAACGCATCGATAACTTCCTGATCACCTATCTCAAGGGTGTGCCCAAGACACTGGTTTACCGCATCCTGCGCAAAGGCGAAGTGCGCGTGAACAAAGGTCGGATCAAGCCTGAGTACAAGCTGCAGGCCGGCGACATCGTGCGCATTCCGCCGGTGCGCGTGCCCGAGCGCGACGAGCCGGTGCCGGTGGCGCAAGCCCTGTTGCAGCGCCTGGAAGCGGCGATTGTCTACGAAGACAAGGCGCTGATCGTGCTCAACAAGCCTGCCGGTATTGCCGTGCATGGCGGCAGCGGGCTGAGCTTTGGCGTCATCGAAGCCTTCCGCCAGTTGCGGCCGGACGCCAAGGAGCTCGAGCTGGTGCACCGCCTCGACCGCGACACGTCCGGTCTGCTGATGATCGCCAAAAAGCGCAGCATGCTGCGTCATTTGCACGAAGCCCTGCGCGGCGACGGCGTGGACAAGCGTTACATGGCGCTGGTGCGTGGCAACTGGGCGACTGCGCAGAAGCAGGTGCGCGCGCCGCTGCTCAAGAGCAATCTGCGTTCCGGCGAGCGGATGGTCGAAGTCAACGACGAAGGCAAGGAGGCGTTGACCCTGTTCAAGGTCCTGCGCCGTTTCGGCGACTTCGCGACCATGGTCGAAGCCAAGCCGGTGACCGGGCGTACCCACCAGATCCGCGTTCATACCTTGCACGCAGGTCATGCCATTGCTGGCGACACCAAATACGGCGACGAGGATTTCAGTCGTGAAATCCGCGACCTGGGCGGCAAGCGTCTGTTTCTGCACGCTTACATGCTCACCGTGCCGCTGCCCGATGGCGGCAAACTGGAGCTCAAGGCGCCAGTCGACGAAATGTGGGCCAAGACCGTGGAGCGTTTGAGTGCGCCGTGATGCTGACCGTAATTATGATCTGCTGATTTTCGATTGGGACGGCACGCTGGCCGATTCCATTGGTCGTATCGTCGAGGCCATGCGCATGGCGGCGATCCAGAGCGACAAGGAGGTCCGTGACGACGCGGCGATCAAGGGCATCATCGGCCTTGGGCTGCCCGAGGCGATCCGCACCTTGTACCCGCAGATCACCGCCAATGAGCTGATCGATTTCCGTCAGCGTTATGCCGATTGCTACATGGCCATGGATAACGTGCCATCGCCGCTGTTCGAGGGCGTGCTGGAATCCATGCAGGCGTTCCGGGAGCAGGGTTACCACCTTGCCGTGGCGACCGGCAAGGCGCGTCGCGGGCTGGATCGGGTGTTGAAAGCCAACGGCTGGCTCGACTGGTTCGACATCACCCGCGCAGCGGACGAGACGGCCAGCAAGCCGGACCCGCTGATGCTGCACGAAATCATGGCGCATTGTGACGTGCCACCCGAGCGTTCATTGATGATCGGCGATTCATCGTTCGATCTGCTGATGGCGCGTAATGCGGGCATGGACTCGGTCGCGGTTGGCTACGGTGCGCAGTCTCTGGAGTCGCTGCGCACGTACGAGCCGCGCCTGGCGATTGAAGGTTTTTCCGAGCTGCGCACCTGGTTGGGCGAGCGCGGTATCTAGTTTCGGAACGGATTGGGATTGGAGTAGCGGACTATGGCAGACGAATGGAAGGCGCCGACTTCGCCGCAAGCGAATGACGCAAGCGATGGCAAGGAAGACGCCAAAAGCTGGAAACTGCTGGAAAAAACCTTGCTGGCCGGCATTCAGGAGCAGCGCCGTTCGCGCCGCTGGGGCATCTTTTTCAAATGCCTGACGTTCATCTATCTGTTTGGCGCGTTGCTGTTGTTCACGCCGCTGCTGGATTTCGAGAAAGGCACATCGGCCTCCGGTAGCCATACTGCACTGGTCGAGATCGAAGGCATGATCGCCGACAAGGAACCGGCCAGCGCCGACAACATTGTCACCAGCTTGCGCAAGGCGTTCGAAGACAGCGGCACCAAAGGCGTGATCCTGCGCATCAACAGCCCGGGCGGCAGTCCGGTGCAATCGGGTTACGTCTATGACGAAATCCGCCGTCTGCGCGCCGAGAAGCCGAATATCAAGGTGTATGCCGTCATTACCGATCTGGGCGCTTCGGGCGCTTATTACATCGCCAGTGCTGCCGACCAGATCTATGCCGACAAGGCCAGCCTCGTAGGCTCCATCGGGGTTACCGCTGCCGGATTCGGTTTCGTCGGCACCATGGAAAAGCTGGGCGTGGACCGTCGCACCTACACCTCGGGCGAGCACAAGGCCTTCCTCGATCCGTTCCAGCCGCAGAAGGCTGAAGAAACGCAGTTCTGGCAGAGCGTGCTCGACACCACTCATCGCCAGTTCATCGCCAGCGTCAAGCAAGGGCGCGGTGACCGCCTCAAGGACAAGGATCATCCCGAGCTGTTCTCCGGGCTGGTCTGGACCGGCGAGCAGGCGGTCGGTCTCGGTCTGGTGGATGGCCTGGGCAGTGCCAGTCACGTGGCGCGCGAGGTGATCGGCGAGAAGAACATTGTCGACTACACCGTGCAGGAGTCGCCGTTCGATCGCTTCTCCAAGAAGCTGGGCGCAAGCGTCGCCGAGCGGATTGCCATGTGGGCAGGGTTTAACGGGCCGGTGTTGCGGTAGGCTTTTCACAGTGTAGGAGCGCGCTTGCCCGCGACAAGGTCAATCACCACCGTCGCGAGCTACGCTCCCTCCCACATGTGTTTCGGCGTGTCAGGGAACGCAGACGCCTTCCTTTATTAGCATGTCCACCAGTCGAATCAGCGGCAGGCCGATCAGGCTGGTGGCATCGCTGCCTTCGGTGCTGCGGAACAGGCTTACGCCCAGTCCTTCGGCCTTGAAGCTGCCAGCGCAGTCGAATGGCTGTTCGGCGTGCAGGTAGCGTTCGATGCTCGCCTGATCCAGTTCTCGCATGTGTACCGTAAAAGGCACATGATCCACCTGACAGGCGCCGGTATCGCTGTTGAGCAAGGCCAGTCCCGTCAGAAAGGTCACGTGGTTGCCGCTGGCGGCCGTCAGCTGCTCCAGCGCGCGCTCGAAGGTATGCGGTTTGCCAAGGATCTGCCCGTCGAGCACGGCGACCTGATCGGAACCGATGATCAGATGTCCCGGATGTGCGCCGGCAAGTGCCTGTGCTTTCTCCCGTGCCAGGCGCTGGACGAGCTCAACGGCGGGCTCTTCGGGGCGACGGCTTTCGTCGATATCCGGAGACTGACAGCTGAACGGCAGGCGCAGGCGGGCGAGCAGTTCGCGGCGATAGGGGGAGCTGGAAGCGAGGAGCAGGGAAGGCATGCGGTTCTCCGTAGGCTGAGCGCCGATTCTAATCAGTGGCTTGAGTAGCGAACAGGCCTGAATTTCCTTTGACATGCCAAGGGGGCATCCCTAGAATGCTGCGCCTATGTTGAATGACCCGATTCCATCTCACGTTGACCCGCGCAAATTGGCTGATCGTGGCGCTACCCTTGAAGGTGAAGTGCTGCTGGCCGATTTGGAGAGACTCTGCGACCCGCTTTCCGACAATGTCGGTACGGTGCAGGCAAAATTCGTTTTCGAGCGTGACGAACGCCGTTCTGTGATCATCCACAGTTCGATAGACGTCCCGGTCAGGATGGTTTGCCAGCGTTGTCTCGAGCTGGTAACCCTGCCGATCCACAGCGAATGTACTTACGCCGTGGTGAAGGAGGGTGCGAATACCCAGTCGTTACCGAAAGGTTATGACGTGCTGGAACTGGGCGAAGATCCTTTGGATCTGCTGGCATTGATCGAGGAAGAGCTTCTGCTCGCCTTGCCGATTGTGCCTGCTCATCATCCGGAAGAATGCCAGCAACCGGCGGGTCTCGATGAGCCCGAACCGAGCGTGGACGAGGTAACGCGGTCCAACCCGTTCAGTGTATTGGCGCAGTTAAAGCGTGACCCAAACGTTTAGGAGTTAATCAATTATGGCTGTTCAGCAGAACA
>JARDZH010000001.1 GCA_029240955.1 Pseudomonas sp.
CAAAGCCAGAAAGGCGGAGAAGAACTTTGAAGAACTCAAACGCAACAGCAAGCCTGTTCGTGATTGGGCTGCTCAGCCTCTGCCTGACGGCCTGCGCGGTAAAGCCGCAAGTGGTAACAAAGACAGCGGCGGTAAGAGTCGAGCCCCCTGAGCTGGTGCCTTGTGAGCGGGTGGCTGATGAAGACCTCGCAGACAACGGCCAGCTGTGGGAACTGAAGAACCAAGCCATCAACCTGCTCGACACGTGCGCAGACCAGGTCGACGCGCAGATCAAGCGCAGTCAGAGCAGGTAACACGAGGGCTAAAGAGGAGACGCGTAGCAAGCTTGAAGGGTTTTTTGATAACCGTCTAAACCACGTTGTAGTTGCTCAATTTGTTGTTCGTCGAAGCCGCCCGTGTGGGGATACTTTATGGAGCTCATTAAATTCGATACTTCTGCGGAAATTGGAGCGCACCTGTCATTTCGTAATGCCTGAACCCTTGCCATCGTATTTTGCAATTGGATTTGTTGGTTGGAGAAAGCTTGGCGTAGATCCTTGACCTCTTGATCTTTCTTTTCACGCTCTATTTTCATCTCGTCATTTTTTGCAGAAAGGGAGGCAAGAGCGGCTTCTTGTTTTCCGTAATTGAGAGAGACGGTTACCAGGGACGATGCTGCAGACAGTAGGAAGGCGCCAACTGCTACGGATAACCAGCTCGGACGATTTATGGTTTCAGTCATCGGTTTCTTGCCTTAAGTGGGCTACTAGGAGAGAGCGAAAGTGCCGAATTGTAATGGATGCTTCGCCATGCGCGAATGGACCAAGGCGAAGTTGATTGATGTGCTGCTCGATGGCGGGGAAGGGTAGGTGTGCCGCGGTTGGGTGCGGCACTGGTGATGCTGTTACAAGCCATTTGGCTGTTGGGAATACCAGTACGCGAAAAAGCCTATTTGGATTGCCACTGAAGATATGATCCAGCGAAAACTCCTCGCATACCAGACTGCAAAGTAATGGAAAGCGGGAGGTCCGGCCAGAAAAGCGATCATGTAGATGATTGTTTCGGTGATTGAGGGCATTTGATGACTCACGGTTGTTTAGTTGGCCCTACCCATTATTCACACGGGGATTTCTCGCGCCACTCAACGTGGGTGCACTTTCTTAACTCCTCCTAAGCACATCCGGATTGGAGTCATTTCGATGGATAGACCGCATCCGCCTGTATCACTGCTTGAGCTGTCCGATCTTTCCGACTTCGGTATCCGCCTGATCCCTGCTCCTGGAGTGTGGGAGTGGCTCCAATCCGAGATCCTCGCCGACACCGGCAGCATCCACAACCCTGACCACTCCCATCTGATCGATGCGGACGTAAGAGTCATGTGGGCGTCTGCTGCCTTCACGAAGAAGGGGCGCACGGTTGTTGGCCAAGCCGAGCAGGTGGCGTTCCGCGCCGGTGGCTGGCAGAGGGCTCGTATGGAGCAGCAGATGCTGGATTGGTTCGGCGACGTGCCGGCCTTCATCATCACCTTGGCCGCTGATTACTGCGCCCAGTGCTCCGACGCTGACTTCTGCGCACTGGTCGAGCATGAGCTGTACCACATCGCTCAGGCGAACGATCAGTACGGCGCTCCCAAGTTCACCCAGGAAGGATTACCCAAGCTTGAGATGCGCGGACACGACGTTGAAGAGTTCGTCGGTGTTGTGCGTCGGTATGGGGCGAGTCCTCAAGTGCAAGAGCTGGTAGACGCTGCAAACAATCCTGCTGAGGTGGGGAAATTGAACATATCGAGGGCCTGCGGAACCTGTCTGCTCAAGTCGGCCTGACTTTGACAGTACTTTGACGGATGCCCACTTATGGCCGCACTCAGAGACGAGGTGAAAGCCTTTGTCGTACAGGCTCTCGCCTGCTTTGATACGCCATCGCAAGTGGTGGCGTCCGTCAAAGAAAGATTCGGGCTCGAAGTGACCCGCCAGCAATGCGAGGCATACGACCCAACCAAGTACGTTGGACGCAACCTGCACGTGAAGTGGCAGACGCTGTTCAACGACACCCGCAAGAGGTTTCGCGAAGAGACGGCAGAGATCCCGATCGCCAACCGAGCGTATCGACTTCGCACCTTGGGGCGCATGGCCGAAAAGGCCGAGAACATGAAGAACATGGCGCTGACTGCCCAGTTGCTGGAGCAGGCAGCCAAAGAAGTGGGCGACGTTTACGTGAATCGTCGCCTCGAACCTGAAAAACCTCTGGGCTCCCAAGCGGACCAGCAGCACGCCGTTGCTGAGTACACCCTGGAGCCTGATGAGAATGTCCCCGCTACCCCGTACCTATGACCCGCCGGTAAAGCTGACGCCGAAACAGGCGAACATCTACTGCTGGGGCTTCCAGCCTCAGGCGCGCTTCCGCGATGCTGTGTGTGGTCGACGGTTCGGCAAGACATTCTTGGGCAAAGCTGAGATGCGCCGAGCTGCTCGGCTGGCTGCTGAGTGGGGCGTGAGCGTCGAAGATGAGATCTGGTACGGCGCGCCGACCTTCAAGCAGGCCAAGCGTGTGTTCTGGCGACGGCTGAAGCAGGCGATCCCTGAGGCCTGGCGTGCACATCGCCCGAATGAGACGGAATGCTCGATCACGCTCAAGTCGGGCCACGTCATGCGCGTGGTAGGGCTCGACAACTACGACAACTTGCGCGGCTCCGGTCTGTTCTTCGTCCTGGTGGATGAATGGGCTGACTGTCCATGGGAGGCTTGGGAAGAGGTTTTGCGGCCGATGCTTTCGACCTGCCAATACTCGATACCGGGCATCGGCATGCGGAAGGGTGGTCACGCGCTACGCATCGGCACGCCCAAGGGATTCAATCACTGCTACGACACGTTCCAAGATGGCCGGCCGGGGCATGAGCCTGACCACAAAAGCTGGCTCTACACCTCGCTCGATGGCGGCAACGTGCCGGCTGAAGAGCTGGATGCGGCCCGTCGCAAGATGGATCCTCGCACCTTCCGACAGGAATACGAGGCCAGCTTTGAGAATTACGCAGGTGTTGTCTACTACACGTTCAATCGTGAGGCGAACCGCACCAGCGAAACCATCAAGCGCGGCGAGGCCTTGCACATCGGCATGGACTTCAACGTCATGAAGATGGCGGCAGTCGTGCACGTCATTCGCGACGACCTGCCATTGGCGCTCAGCGAGTTTTCAGATGTGCGGGACACGCCTGAGATGATCGAGAAGATCAAGCTCCGCTTTCCTGACCACAGCATTGCGATCTACCCGGACGCCAGCGGCCAGAACACAAGCAGTAAGAGCGCGAGCGAATCTGACCTGTCATTGCTCAAAAAGGCGGGATTTACCGTGGTGGTGGATTCGACCAACCCCGCTGTGAAGGACCGGGTCAACGCCATGTGCGCGATGTTTGCCAATACCTATGGCGAGCACCGATACCTGGTCAACGTCGACCAGTGTCCGAAATACACGCAGTGCCTGGAGCGCCAGATTTACACGGACAAGGGCGAGCCCGACAAGAAGGCTGGCTATGACCACCTGGTGGATGCGCCCGGCTACTTCATTGCGAAGCGCTACCCGATCAAAACACGCACAGGCGGAACACGCCGAATTGGAGGCTTGGCCTGATGCCAGTGCAATCGACAAACCCTGACTACGACGCGCACATCGCCGAGTGGGAAATGATGGACGACGCGCTCGAGGGTGAGTGCGCCGTCAAGCGTAACGAGCGCAACCTGCCCAAGCCGAGCGGCATGGTCGAAGCTGAGAAGCTCGACAGTTCGGGCAACAAGTACCTCTACGAGAACTACACGAATCGTGCTCAGTACGAGCACTGGGTGCGCGATTCGCTGCGGTCAATGATGGGGCTGGTTTCCCGGCTGATTCCGGAGATTGAGCTGCCCGCCGGCCTGAAGGGGCTTGAGGACAATGCCACCTCTGACGGCTTCGGCCTGAAGCAGTTGTTCTTCCGCATGGTGCGCCAGGCCATTTCACACGGCCGTGTGCCGCTCGTGGTGAACATCGATGACCGCGGCGAACCGTACTTCTCGACATACGCCACGCGCAACGCGATCAACTGGGACACTGCTGATCAGGGTGGTCGGCAAGATCTGGTTCTCTCGGTTTTCCGGGAGTTCCGCAAGAAGGGCGGCGACCGCTACAGCCATGACTGCGACACGGTGTTCCGTGAGTTCTTCATGCAAGGCGAGACCTGTTACACCGCTGTGCGGAACGAAGGTGGCCAGATCGTCGAGGAGGAGAAACCTCTTGGCACCACTGGCACCGACAACCGACTGGTCAAAGGCCTGTCATACCTGCCGGTGATCTATTGCGGCTCAACAGACAACTCGCCGGAAGTGGACGAGGTGCCGCTGCTCACGATGGCGCGCGCCGCGCTGAAGTCCTATCAGCTGAGCGCTGACTACTTCACAGCGCTACACCAGACCAGCCATCCGCAACCTTGGGTATCTGGCCTTGATGATTCTGTAGAGCTGAGCGTGACCGGACCATCTGCAGCATGGGACCTCGGTCCATCCGGTCAATGTGGCTATCTAGAGTTCCAGGGTGCCGGGATTGAAGCCGTCCGCAAGGCAATGGATGACCAGAAGAACGCCGCGCTTGAAGCCGGCGCCAAGGTCATGGACATAGGCGGCACAGAGTCGGGCGAGGCGCGGAAAACACGTCAGAACGACCAGCACGCTACGTTGCACAGCATTGTCGTCACGGTGGCTGAGGCAGTGGAGCAGGCGCTGCGCTACGCCGCTGAGTGGAAGGGTTACGACCCCAAGCAAGTCAAGTTCAAGGTGAGCCCTGAGTTTGTGACACCAGTGGTCGATGCCCAAGTGCTGGCTGAGCTGCTCAAGGGCGTCATGGCTGGCACGATCAGCGCCGACACTTACTGGCAGTACCTCACCACCGGCAAGTTGCCGGATCGCCCATACGAAGACGAAGCCGACCTGATCAGCGATGAGCGCGAGTCGGCCGGCATCAACTTGGACAAAGACGATGCCAACGACAAACCTGGCGCAGGCGGACAGCCAACTGCTGGAGCAGACGACGCGCCACTCGGTAATGCTGGAGCGGCTTAAGGCCGGCGAGGTCAAGAAGTTCGAGAAGTACCTTCGCCAGATCGACACGCTTGTGCGGGTGCAGTTGACGCGCAAGGAGCTGACGACCTACAGCCGGGACCGCCTTGAGCAGTTCCTGGCGCGTGTGGACGGTAAGCTGCTGGAGATCTACAAGGCCTACGGTGATCTTGTTCAGGCCGATCTGGTCGACATTGCACTGTACGAGTCGACCTTCGAGGCCAACAGCCTGAGCAATGCGCTGTCCATCGATGCGGTGGTGCCGAGCAACACAGTGATCCGCGCGGCGGTGTTTTCCTATCCACTACAGGTGAAAGGCATCGACGGCGGCAAGCTGCTGAAGAGTTTCGTCAGCGGCTGGACGCGCACGGAGACGATGCGCGTCACGAACACAATCCGGCTCGGCTTCGGCCAGGGCCAGACCAATGCACAGATCATCCAGGCGATTCGCGGTACCGCGGCGCAGAACTTCACGGACGGCGTCCTCGCGGTGAGCAATCGCAACGCTGCTGCAGTGGTGCAGACGGCAATCCAGCACGTGGCCACGACGGCGCGAATGGAGACGCTGAAGGCGAACAGCGACGTGGTTCTGGGCTACCGCTGGGTGTCGACGCTCGACCGTAAGACCTCGCAGCAGTGCAAGGGTCTGGATGGCATGCGCTTCGATCTGGGCAAAGGGCCGCTGCCGCCGGCGCACATTAACTGCCGGTCAACCACTGTGCCGACCACCAGACTGTCGGAGATGTTCGCCAAGGACGCCACGCGCGCTTCGGTGGGCGAAAACGGCGGAGCACAGGTAGATGCGAGCCTGAACTATTACGAGTGGCTGGCAACGCAGCCGGCGAGCTTTCAGGACCATGCGCTCGGGCCAGTACGAGCCAAGTTGTTCCGCGATGGCGGGCTGACGCCTGAGAAGTTCGCCAAGCTGCAGCTCGACAAGTCGTTCAAGCCGTTGACCCTTGCTCAACTCAAGGATCTTGAGCCTGACATGTTCAGCCGGGCAGGCGTTACACTCGGCGCTCAATCAGGCTGAGCACACCTATGCTTGTCATCGTCGAGGATGGAACAGGGAGACCAGACGCCAACAGCTTTGTGCCGTTGGAAAAACTGGTTTTCTATCGAAACTACTATGGCTTCCCGCTCCCTGCTACCGAGAACGAGCAAAGGGCTCTGCTGTTGCGCGCTGCGGCCGCCATGAACTCCATGGAATGGAAGGGCCATAAGACGCGAGATACGCAGGCGATGGCTTGGCCCAGGCGCCAGTGCAAGGTCGGAATGGAAATTCTTTCGGAAACGTTTGTCCCGTTCGAAATTGAATGGGGTCAGCTCAGGCTGGCAGTAGAGCTTTACGCTGCGGATAACGGATTCGGCATCTCTGAGCCTGCCTTCGGCACCGAGAAAGACGGAGAGCGCGTGACGTTGCTCCGGAGCAATCCCGGAGCGATGCTTCGGCCTCCACCGTATGCGCCGAGCAGGACTCAGTTCGCCGACTATCTGGTCATGCGCGGGCTTTCGATAGTCCAATAAATCAGAACTCACACCAACCGCCCAATGGGCGGTTTTTTTATGCCTGCAAAGCGGGCTGTCCAAACCCAAGGGGTGCACCAAGTGGCAGACGAAAACCAGATTGATCTTGAAGACCCGGCAGTTCAGACCGCCATTGCTGCAGCTGTTGAGGCTGCGACCTTGGGCCTCAAGAACAAAAACACCGAGCTGCTTGGCTCGCTCAGAACTACCAAAACTGAGCTGGACGGATTCAAGTCCCAGTTCGAAGGTTTGGATATCGCCGCCGTGAAAGGGCTGCTGACCAAGGTCGGCCAGGACGAAGAAACCAAGCTGATTGCCGAAGGCAAGCTGGACGAGGTCATCACCCGACGTACCGAGCGCCTGCGCACCGACTACGACACCAAGCTGGCCGCCGAGAAGGCCCGCGCGGACAAGGCCGAGCAATTCGCTGCCAAGTACAGTGACAAGGTGCTGGCCGATTCTATTCGCGCTGCTGCCATCAAGGCCGGCGCGCTCCCTGAGGCTGCCGAGGACATCATCCTGCGCGCCCGGGGCACCTTCAAACTCAGTGAAGACGGCGAGGCGATTGCCACCGACCGTGACGGCGAGGTCGTTTACGGAAAGGACGGGAAAACGCCGCTGTCGCCGCTCGAATGGGCGGAATCGCTGCGTGAAACAGCAACACACCTGTGGCCAAGGGCTCAGGGTGCCGGTCCGACCGGCGATCAAGGTGGCAAGGCCACGAAAAAATGGGGCGAGTACACGGAAACCGAGCGCGCTGCGATCGCCCGCGACAACCCCGAGCTGTTCAAGAAAATCCAGGCCACCAAAGGAACCTAATTCATGGCAACTACCCAACTGACCGACATCTTCGTCGGTGACTACTACGCCTCGCTGGAGCCGGTGAATAGCCCGGAAAAAACCGCTGTCTACGAGTCGGGCATCGTGACCCGCTCGCCTGTCCTGGACGCTATCGCTTCCGGCAGCCAAGGCACCGCCGAGATCAGCTACTGGCAGGATCTCAATGCTGATGAAGCCCCGAACATCAGCAACGATGACCCGAACGACCAGGGCGAAGTCGGCAAGGTTACTCAGGACAGCATGCGTGCTCGCGTCCTGTACCTCAACAAAGGCTATGGCGTAGCCGACCTGACCGCTGAACTGGCAAACAGCGAGCCTCAGCAGCAGATCCGCAACCGCTTCGGCACCTACTGGACTCGCCAGTGGCAGCGTTACGCTCTTGGCGCAGCGCGCGGCATTATCGCCTCGAACATTGCCAACAACGGCGGTGACATGGTCATCGACGCTGGCGCGGCCATCAGCGCGAACGCGTTTCAGGATGCCGCGTTCACCGCCGGCGATGCGGCCGACCAGTTCGGCGCGATCGGCGTGCACTCGGTAGTGATGAACCAGATGGTCAAGCAGGACCTCATCGAGTATCTGCGCGATTCGGACGGCAAGATCATCCTGGCCACCTATCTGGGTAAGCCGGTGTTCATGGACGATGGCCTGGTGTACGGCGCTGGCAAATATCTGTCGGTTTTCTTCGGCCAAGGCGCGTTCGGCTACGGCGAAGGCACGCCGAAAGTGCCGGTGGAGATCGAGCGCAAGCCGGGCGGCGGTAATGGCGGCGGTGCCGAGGTGCTGTGGGAGCGGAAGACGTACATCCTCCAGCCTGCTGGCTTCAGCTGGAAAGGTTCCGAAGCTCAGAACCTCAGCCCGACCGCGACCCAGTATGCGGCTGCCGCGAACTGGGAGCGCGTGTTCAGCCGCAAGCAGGTTCCATTCGCCGCCGTCATCAGCGGTACCACCACGCCGTAATCCGGCTTTCACTTACCCTGGCGTCTGCAAGGGCGCCGGGCTGCATTTGAGGTGACTCATGAAAGTTATCTATACGGACAAGCCGGGCAAAGAGCGCGGCGTATGCTACCGCCTGCTGAGCGAGTTCTTCGGCGTCATTGGCACTGCCACTGAGGTGGTCATCGAGGGCGATGCGCCTGAAATTTACGATGCATACGAAGCGGCCGGCATCAAAGTTTCGGACGGCAAGGAGCCAGAAAACACCGAAACCGACCCTCTGAAAATGAAGGTCCCCGAGCTGAAAGACTGGTTGACGGCGAAGGGCATCACCTTCGACGCAGCTGCCAAGAAAGAAGACCTGCAGGCTCTGGTGCCAGCCGAATAAGGACATGCACATGACCGACTTCATCACCGTTGCCGATGTTGACGCTTCGCTGGGTCCTGGCTGGGCCGGCACCGGTGATCCGGTCCTTGCTGTGACCATGGCCAACGCCTGGCTCACGGCCAAGATCAAGCGGGTTGTTCCCGATCCGGTCCCGGCCGAGATCAAAACAGCCGGCGCCCAGGTCGCCAAAGAGGCGGCGGCGGGCAAGTTGTACACGGCCACTCAGAAGGAAGTGCAAAGCAAGACGGTATCGGCTCAGTCCGGCACGTCCGTGAGCAAGACCTACGTGGCCGGATCTACTGATCAGTCGGCGGGTGTGAACTTTGCCCTGGCGCTGCTTGAGCCTTGGATCAAGCGCTCCGGCGTGATGATGCTGAAAAGGATCTGATCATGGGTATGCGCGAAGAGATTCAGGCTGAAATGGCCGAGGCTTTCGACGATCCTGACGGCCTAGCCGACGCGGTAAAGCCAGTGGAGGGCGTCCGCAAGATTCCTGGCGAGTATGACCCCGACCTGGGCGGCGAGACGCCGGAGACCACCATCACTTACATGGGGCGCGGTGTCTTGGGCAACTACCTGTCCAAGGAAATCGATGGCTCACTGATCCAAACCACCGACAAGAAGCTGCTGGTGCTGCAAAACGAGCTGTTCGTTTCGGAGGCGGACTCGCCAACAGCTGTACCGGCCGAGCCCGCCATCGGCGATATCGTCAACGGCATGCGTGTGATGAACGTGTCCGCCGATCCTGCAGATGCAACGTGGACGGCACAGCTGAGGAAATGATGTGGCGAGCAAATATGCGAGCATGAACGGCAGCTTCGCCGAGAATATCCGCGACTTCGCTGAGCGCGCTCAAGCCGGAATCGACGCAACCATCCGCGAGATCGTGATCGAGATCGGCAGCAGCGTTATCCGCATGTCACCGGTGGGAAACCCTGAAGTCTGGGCAGCGAACGTTGCTCACCGCCAGACCAACACCCGCGCAGCCGACGACTATGACTTCAAGGTCGCGGTGCGCAACACGATCATCAACCTCAACGAATCGAACTTCACGAAGGCCGGCAAGCTGCGGCGCGGTGTCAAGTATGCCAAACCCCTGACAAAGACCGAGCGCGACCAGAATTTCAATGTGAATGGCCTGGTGGCAGGCAAGGATTACGTCGGCGGACGGTTTCGTGGGAACTGGCAGTTTTCCATCGGCACACCCACGGAGGGCACGCTTGATCAGGTCGATCCGGCTGGCGGTGTGACGATGGCCAAGCTGCGCCTTCAGGTCCAGACACTCACCGCGGGCGAGACGGCCTACATCGTGAATAACCTGCCATATGCTGTGCCTCTAGAGTACGGACACTCCAAACAGGCACCGGGCGGCATGGTACGCGTCACCCTGGCCCGTTTTCAGCAGATCGTCGGCGAAGCCACAAGGAACAACCGGGTATGAGTCACGCCATTATTGCCTCGATTTACGAGGCCAAGCTCATTGCCTGGAGCAAGGCCCGGTCGGAGCCGATCAAGGTTGTGTTCGAAAACGTCCAATACGACCCCGCCGACGGCGAAACCTATCTGCGCGCGTTCTTGCTGCCGGGCGATACCGCGAGCAGCACGCTCGCCGGCGACCACCGCGCATTCATTGGCGTCTACCAGGTGAGCATTGTGGCGCCGGCCGGCACCGGCAAGGCGAAGACCAACCCGCTCGTGGCGGAGCTGACCATGCTGTTCCCGCTTTATGCGCGAGACACAAAGGCAGGCCTCACCGTCGTTACGATGTCGCCAGTTGATCCCGGCCCCGGGATTCCTGATCCACCCACATACACTGTGCCGGTGTCGTTCGAGTATCGAGCTGACATCGCCACTTGAATACGCCCGTTGGGCAAACCCCGAAACCCGCTTCTGTGCGGGTTTTGTCATTTCTGAAAAGAGGAAACACCCATGGCCGGCATCCAAATGCCCAACGGCGCCACCTTCGAGATTGCAGCCACCTATGGCCCCGCGATCCCATTCACTGCCTTGACGAACGCCAATCCAGCCGTCGCTACTGCGGCAGCGCATGGTTTGGCCGAAGGCGACGTGATTGCGGTCAACTCTGGCTGGACCCGTCTCGAAGGGCGGGGCGTACGAGTCGGTGAGATCGCCAGCGGCACTTTCGCGCTGGAAAACGTGAATACAGTGAACGTCCAGCAGTATCCGGCCGGCTCGGGCATTGGCTCGGTACGAGAGGTGACTGGTTTCACTGAGATCTCGCAGATCACCGAGCTGAACTCCAGCGGCGGCGATCAGCAGTTTCTGACCTTTGGCTTCCTGGCCGACGATGATGATCGCCAGATGCCAACCACCAAAAATCCGATCACGCTGACCATCACCGTTGCCGATGATCCCTCCAAGCCCTATGTGGAGGTCTGCGAGGCCGCCGACGATGACAAGCAAGCGCGCCTGCTCCGGCTCAACCTTCCTGGCGGCAGCAGCATCATCTACAACGGCTACGTGTCGATCACTTCGACACCGACCATGTCCCGCAACAACCTGATGACACGTGTCATCAGCATTGCATTGACCGGTCGCCCAACTCGCTACGCGGCCACGGTGTAAGCCATGGCCAAATTTAAGTTGATACAGAAGCCGACCTTCAAAGCGCCGGTGATGATCCAGCGGGCCGGCTATAGCGCCGAAAAGGTGGAGTTCGAGTTCAAGTACCTGGACCGCACAGCGCTTGCGGATCTGTATACCGCCTGGAATGAGCGACACGACGAATTGAGCAAGCAGGTCGGTGACATGGACCTCAAGGCGTTCACGGCTGCTCAAATCGATCTGCAGGTTGAACAGGTCCTGGCGGTGGTAGTCGGCTGGGATATCGAAGAGAAGTTCACGCCTGAAAACGTGCGCATCCTCGTCAACTCGATCAACTCGGCCCCCAAGGCTGTGCTGAACGCTTACGCGGAAGCTTTCAGTGAGGCCCGTCTGGGAAACTCCTAAGCGCCTCCCGCGCCTTGTACGAGCCGGGGCCATCAGATGCGGACCTGATGGCCTTCGGTTTGTCGCGCCAGGACATCCCCGACAAGGAAGTCGGCATCTGGCCGGAGAACTGGAACGCCTTCAAGGTCTTTGAGGCGATGAGCACCCAGTGGCGCACAGGCGCGTGCGGCGCAACAGGGATGGACTACAGCGTTCTATCCGGTGTGATTCGAATGTGTGGCGTACCGATCAGCCAGCGACAAACCATTTTCAGCGACTTCCGGCGGATGGAGGCTGAAGCCCTGCAGGTGATGGCGGAACAGAGAGATCAAAAATGAGCACCAACTTCGCTTCCCTGGGTATTGCGGTCGAGTCGTCACAAGCTGCAAAGGCTGCTGACGATCTGGATAAGCTTGTCGATTCGGCAGAAGGCGCCCAGAAGGCCATTGATGACCTGGGCAAAACGGGCGAAGGCCTGGCCAACACCGGTAAGAGGGTTTCCCAGGCAGAAGCGGACGTTGCGCAAAGCATCGATAAATCGACGGCAGCGAGGGACCGTCAAGCCGGGGCAAGCCGCAAAGCTACCGACAGCGCAGTCGCCGAAATCTCCGTCATCAGTCAACTCGACAAGGCGATGACGGGCAATATCTCGAGCATGGAGTCGCTGGTCCAGGCCGAGGGTTTGCTGGAGCGCGCCCGCAAGGGCGGCTTGGTCACCATCGAGGAGCAGGCCAAGTACCAGGATCAACTGGGTAAGGCCTACGACAAGATTGAAAAGGCGGAAGCCAAAGAGCTGGCCCAGAAGCAAAAGCTGATTGAGGCTGAGAATCGCCAGATTGAGGCGCTGAAGCGCACCGTCAACGGCATTGATCCAGTGACCGCCAAGTTGGCGAAGCTGGAGGCTCAGGAGAGGGCGCTAAACGACCTGCACAAAGCTGGGCAGATTGATGCCGAGCGCTATAACGAAGCCCTGGCCAAAATCGGCAAGGACCGAGCGGGCCTGACTGAAGCCGCGGGCGCATTCGATAAGCTAAAGCTCGGCACGCGCCAAGCTCAAGAAAACGTCATGCAGCTCGCCAATGCCATTCAGGCAGGCGATCTGGGCAGTGGTGCGCGCGCGATCGCTCAGCTGGGCGCTGGCGCCGGAGAATCGGCGAAAAGCCTCGCAGGGATGCTGATCCCGACCAGTCTTTTGGTCGCTGTAATCGGTTCGCTCGGGTACGCCTACTTCGATGCAATGAAGCAGGCTCGCGAGTTCAACGCCGCTATCAACGGCGGTACGAATGGTGCTGGGCAGACAATCGCCAGCCTGAAGGATATGGCTGACGGCGCTGGGCGCGTCACCGGCAATCTGTCCGGCGCCCGCGAGGCAGTTGTTTCGCTTGCATCCGGAGCAGCTACCAGCGGTACGCAAATGCGTAATCTGGCTGAAGCCGCAGCGGCCGTGAGTGAAGTAACCGGCCAGGGCGCTGCCGAACTCGCCAAGTCTTTCGCCACCGCTGGCGACACGGCAACAGAGGCCGCGGGCAAGATCAGTGGTCAGTATGGGTTGCTGACCCTCGAGCAGTATCAGGTTATCAAAGCGCTTGATGATCAGGGCGAGAGCCAGCGTGCGCTTGATGTTCTGAGTGAAGATGTGAATCAGGCGGCGCTGAAGCGACTGGAAGCCTATCGGGCTTCTCTGTCAGATGTTGAGCGCGACTGGGACAAAATCAAGTCCGCCATCAAAGGGGCGTACGCCGAGGTCCGTTCGGAAATATTTCCGGACTTGGCCAAGCAGATCGAGATCACCCAGCGCATTCTGGATACCCGCAAGGGCGGCGGAGTAGCGGGTGCAATCTCCAACGGTCTCAGCTCTCTGAACACGGCGTTGGGCCTGGGCACTGGCGTGCATGACGACTCAACCGAAGCTTTGGAGAAAAAGCTCGCCGGCCTCAAAGCCAGAATGTCGGCCAGCACCGATTTGGCGATCGCCACCGGTGAGAACACAGACGCCAATCAGAAGGCTATCGAAGTTCAGAAAGCGCTCGATGCGCAGCTTGATGACATTAATCCGCTAAACAAGCGCAAGGCCGCGCTGGATAAGCTCAACCAGCAGTTCAAAACGCTGTACGAAAATGCGGAGAAAACAGGACAGAAGTCGCCCCTGCTTGATGGCGTATTTTACGACGGCAGCAAGTTCTCTGGCGGCGCCTACGACACGCTGAAGAAAGGGCTTGAAGATAAAAACAAAGATCCAAAATCGGCGGCTTCTCAAGTCGACCTGACAGGCTTCAATGACGCCAAAAACGCCTTGGCCGCCATCAGCGCTGACTATAAAAACGCTCAGAAGGAACTGGAGGCGGCGCAAAAGGCCGGACTTGTTTCTCAGGCCGACTATGCCATGAAGCGCGAAGCGTTGATCGGCAACGAGCGCGACGAAGTGACCGCAGCCTACGAGGCTGAGATCGCTGCGCTGGAAGCCGCAAAGTCAAAGAAGACAACCTCTGCCGCGCAAAGCATTCAGCTGGACCAGAAAATTGCCGATGCTCGCGCGGGCATGGTCAAGGCCCAAAAAGAAGCTGACAGCCAGCTCGAAGTGCTCGCTACGAGCGAAACCGGAAGGTTAGCGAAGCAGGAGCGTGCGATCACCTCGTATATTCAGGCTTTGAGCCAGCAGCAACGGGCATTGGAACTGGCAGGGCAGCGGGCGGTACTTGGCGTTGGCCAGGGTGATCGGCAGAACGCCCTGAACGGTGAGCTGAACAGCCAGCAAGATCGGTTCGCTCAGCAATCGCTCGAGCTGGAAAATCAGCGAGCTGACCCATCCCGCAACATGTCGGAAGAGGAATTCTCTCGGAAGTCGCAGGCGCTCGCCGATGCGAACAAAGCCGCGACCGATCAGATCCGGCAGAACTACGCTGATGTTGAAAAAGCACAAGGGGACTGGACCAAGGGCGCAACGTCGGCCTGGGCCAATTACCTGGACTCGGCGAGCAACATTGCCGGCCAAACAAAAACTCTGTTCGGCAACGCCTTCAGCTCGATGGAAGACGCGGTCGTCAACTTCGCCATGACCGGGAAGCTGTCGTTTGCTGACTTCACCAAATCGATTCTGGCGGACATGGCGCGGATCGCGACCCGTCAGGCCAGTTCGGCGCTGTTGAGCAGTTTGGTAGGCGCAGGCGCGAGCTACTTCGGCGGAGCCGCTGCGGCTTCCTCGGCGGGATCTACAGCCGCGGGCTACAGCGGCGACCTGTCTGGCTTCACTCCGGGCAGCATCCAAGCGAATGGCGGTGCATGGTCTGGTGGCGTGCAGATGTTCGCGAATGGCGCGGCGTTCACAAACTCCGTCGTGAGCAAGCCGACAGCGTTCGGGATGGCGGGCGGGCAGACCGGCGTCATGGGCGAGGCAGGGCCAGAGGCAATCATGCCACTGACCCGTACCGCCGGCGGTCAACTGGGAGTTCGGGCAATCAACGGCGGCGGGAGTGGTGGCGGCAACGTTTACAACTTCCCTGTCGCGGTATCGGTACAAACCCAAGGCACTGGCGGAACCGCCAGCACGGAAGACTCCACGCTGCTTGGCAAGGGCATTCAGCAGGCGGCGAAAGCCGAAGCTGAAACCGCCATCGCCCGAGCGCTGCAGCCCGGCGGCTCAATCTGGAAACTCACGAACGGGAGGGGCTGATGGCCATCGAGACATTCACCTGGCCAACCGAGCGCGGAGAAACACCCGATATCAATTATCGGGTGCGCTCTTCGAAGTTTGGCGGCGGCTACGCGCAGAACGTCGGTGACGGCCCGAACAACAAAGAGGATTCCTATCCGATTACGTGCACCGGCCAGAAAACCAAGGTGCTGGAGATCATGAAGTTCCTCGACCGGCACGCTGGCGCAAAGGCGTTTCTCTGGACAACGCCGCTCGGCGAGCTCGGGCTGTTCACTTGCAAAAATCCCGCTCCCACGCCAATGGGCGGTGGGGTGTTCAAACTCACCGCCACGTTCGAGCGGGCATTCCATCCATAAGGGGCAATCATGCCGCTGATCAGTGACATCCAGGTGCTTGAGCCTGGCAGCGAAGTGCTGCTCTTTGAATTGGACGGCACGGACTATGGTGCTGACGTGCTGCGCTTCCACGGGCACGCGATACCGCACACGCCGGCCGAGTTGATTGCCGCCGGCGCCGATGCCGACCAACTGCCGGCGAAGGCAATCTATTGGCAGGGCAACGAGTACAGCGCCTGGCCGATGCAGATCGACGGCATTGAGGCGAATGGCGACGGCACTGCGGTACGGCCGACATTGTCAGTGGGCAACGTAAACGGGCGCATCACCGCGCTTTGTCTTGCTTTCGAGGATCTGCTCGAGTTCAAGCTGACGATGCGGCACACGCTCGGCTCCTACCTCGACGCGGCGAACTTCCCGGACGGCAATCCAACTGCCGATCCTACCCAAGAGACGATCGAGGTCTGGTACATCGACCAGAAGACGAACGAGGACGGGGAGACGGTCAGTTGGGAGTTGGCCAGCCCGGGCGACGTGGGCAATGAGTCGATCGGGCGACAAGCCACAACCCTTTGCCATTGGTGCCTCACCGGAGGTTATCGCGGGCCGAACTGCGGCTACACCGGGCCGTACGTCACGAAGGACGGCGTCATTACCGACACCCCTGAGATGGACCAATGCGACGCCACGCTGGGCAAGGGCTGTATCCCGCGCTTCGGCGAAGGCAACCCACTGCCGTTCGGCGGTTTCCCCGCTGTTTCCCTGATCGCGCGGAGCTGACATGCGAAAGCACATCTTGAACGCGATCCAGAAGCACGCAGCAGCCCAGTACCCGAAAGAGTGCTGCGGGCTGCTGCTGGCGATCGGGCGCAAGCAACAATACTTCCCCTGCATCAACGTCTCGATCGAGCCGAACGAAGAATTCCGAATCGACCCTGAGCAGTACGCCGCGGCCGAGGATGTCGGCGAAGTTATCGGCGTGGTGCATTCGCATCCGGACGCCACCAGCCGACCTTCACCGCGCGACCAAGCTATGTGCGAGGCGACCGCGCTGCCGTGGCACATTCTCAGCTGGCCGGAGGGGGATCTGAGAACGGTCATGCCGTCCGGCGAGGTGCCGCTCCTGAAGCGCCCATTCGTGCACGGCGCCTGGGACTGCTGGCAGGTCTGCGCCGATTGGTACAAGCGCGAGTGGGGACTCGAGTTCGAAGCGTTCAAGCGCGCCGATGGCTGGTGGGAAAGCAAGGACAATACCAGTCTGTATGAGGCGAACTACGAGGCCGCCGGCTTCTACCGTGTCGACCAGCCGCAGCGCGGCGACATGATCGTGATGGAAGTGGGGCGTACGGTTTACCCGAACCACGCTGGCATTTTCCTCGGCGCCGATCCGTCTTTGCCAGGTGAAGATGCTGCCACGTTCGGCCCCGGCCCGTTCCTGCTGCACCACCTGTATGGCAGGCCATCAGAGGTCATTGTCTTCGGCGGGCCGTGGCTAGACCGCACACGCTTGATTCTCAGGCACAAAGATGCACAAACGACCACATGAAGCGGCAAGGCCGCAGGAGAGATTTATGAATCAGCCTTTTGCATTCGATGAAGAAGGGCGAACTTACATTAACGAATCAGAAATCCTGAAAGGCCAGATGATCGTTTCGGCTGCCGGCATTTCTTTACCGGATGACTTTGCGACAAAGGCGCAAGAGAAAGCCGACCTGCTGGAGCGTCGGCTTTCACGGCTGGAACAAGCCTTGGGACTCGAGCCTATTTGTGCCCGGTGAAAAAATCCGAGATCGTCTTTGCATTAGGTCTGACCGGGCCGTTTTTCGGCATGCCCTCTGCAACCTGCAAAGCAAATACTCGCGCGGCCTCAATGCCGTCTTTTCCGGCGACGGATGCTAGCTGGCTTGCCAGTCCGGCAATCACGCAATTCAAGTTTTGTAGATCGGAGCCATGAGCGTTCACAGCATCGATAAGTTGCTTGTTCAGGGCCTTCTGTTCTTCATCCATGTGGATTGACCTCCAGGTCATAAACGCGCCGAGATTGGCGCAATCCCAGTCCTTGGGCTTGCAGGCAAAGGACCGGGGAAGTCCGTTAATTAGCTCGCTAGTTAGTCGTTCCAGTCCCTTACAATATAGAGGCTTGGCTTTCCTCCCTTTCCTACGGGTTCGAATTCGAAAACCGCACTGGATGAGCTTTGCTCGGCATGAAACCTGATAGTTCCAGCCCATGGGTCTTTTGATGAAATCTCAACGCTTCGATGCAAGTGTTTCAGGTCCGGATAACGCTCGTTAATTGCGGTTTCGAGTAGCTGAGATACTTCGGGTGTCATTACGGGGATCTTTGCCATCTAACGTTTCCTTCTACTGTGAAGCAGAAGGCTACTATTCAGCAGCAATAGGCGGTACTGGTGATTCGTACAGGCTGAAACCGGTGTTAAAGTCTTTGCTTTCAGGATGAGGACGAGCCATGAGGATGATCCAATTCGCCGCCGCTGCTGTGTTGGCGTTTGCGCTTTCAGGTTGTGCAGGTACGAATTTTTCGTACGACGAAGCAAGAAAAGTGAAGGTCGGAATGACCGAAGACGAGGTAACCCAGATCATGGGGCCTCCTTACTCCGTGGTGTCCCGAGCTGATGGTCAAATGTGGGTTTGGAGTCATGCGAACGGGATGACCGGGTCGAACCGCGTGATTTCATTCAGAATGGTCGACGGGAAGGTTGTCGAAGTTCCGACTATCCCCGCCAACTTTAAATAGGAGTGACCTGCATGAAATTGATCGTAGGAGCGCTGGCGGTAGCGCTGTTGGCGGGGTGTGCGACTTCGCCGACGCCTTCCAATGAAGCCAAGCAGGCGCCGGCCAGTCAGTTGTCGGCCTACCAGTCCAAGCCATCAGGGGCATATGGGACACTGCAAGTGATCCGCGACTCTGGGCAGACCGGTAGCCTTTGTTCAATGACTGTTTTTATCGATGGCAAACAAGCCGCCAAGCTCAACCCGGGTCAGAAGGCATCTTTCTATTTACCGCCTGATTCGGTTTCAGTTGGCGCCGCTTATACCGGCTCTGGCATCTGCTCCATGGGAGCAGCCCGAGTGGAGCGGGAAGCGATCGTGAAAGACGGCGCGGTCAAGAAATACCGAGTTTTCACCGGGGGCGATGGGCAGATCGACATACTGCCCACGACTCTCTGAACAGACCGCCTCCGGGCGGTTTTTTATTGTCTGGAGAATGGCATGTGCTCAGCAATTACCTACACGCCGATGACGAAAGTCATGCTGTCCGGCTCGCTTGCGAAGAAGTTTTTTCGAAGCAAGCCGTTCCTTCTCGACTGCGGATCGGCCGTGGAGGTGTTCCGCGCGCTCAATGCGACCATTGATGGTTTCGCCGAGGAGATTAAACGACTGGAGCGCTTTGGACTGAAGTTTGCGATCTTCCGGAATCGCGAAAACATCGGAATGGACGGATTCGATCTCGGCGGTACACGGGAAATCCGCATTGTTCCAGTGATTGGTGGCAGCAAGCGTGCCGGCGGGCTGCAGACCATTATCGGAACAGTGATGATCGCCGCAGCCTATGTACTGTCATTCACTCCGTTTGCAGCTGCATCGCCGTTTTTGTATGCGGCCGGCGCGTCGATGGCGATCGGCGGCGTCATTCAAATGCTCAGCCCCCAAGCGTCTGGCTTGAAGCAAAGCGCATCCCCAGAGAACTCCCCTTCCTACGCCTTCGGCAGCGCCAAGAACACCACGGCCAGCGGCAACCCGGTACCGATCTGCATCGGCGAACGCCGGTGGGGCGGGATGATCATCTCGACAAAGTGTAATCAGGACAGCAGCACACCGACCGCCCGCGAGGCGGTTTTTTTATGCCTGGAGGAAAGCATGGGCGCACCAGCACAGATCGATATCCATGGCGAGAAGGGCGGCAGCAGCAAGCCGAAGTCGCCGACCGAAGCCAGTGACAGCCTGCGCTCGACCAACTTGGCCAAGCTGCTAATCGCGGTGGGCGAGGGGGAGTTCGACAGCGTCCCGACCGATTACGACATCTACTTGGACAACACGCCGATCCGCGATGCCAGCGGTAACTACAACTTTCCGAATGTGAAGTGGGACTGGCGCCCGGGCTCGGTGGATCAGACGTACATCCCGGGCATTCCGTCTGTTGAAAACGAGACGTCGCTGAACATCGAGCTGCGCAGCGATTCGCCGTGGGTGCGCTCTATCACCAACACCCAGCTTTCCGCCGTGCGCATGCGTTTGGCCTGGCCGGCGCTGCAACGCTCGGACGACCAGGGCAACGTCGGCGGCTACCGGATCGAGTACGCAATCGACGTCGCCACCGACGGCGGCGCCTATCAGCAGGTGCTGGTGGACGCAGTCGACGGCAAGACCACCACGCGCTATGAGCGCTCGCGCCGCATCGATCTACCGGACGCCACTACTGGCTGGCAGATCCGTGTGCGCCGGCTCACGCCTAACCAGAACACCA
Source organism: Pseudomonas sp. (assembly GCA_029240955.1). The sequence continues at coordinate 20,174 of JARDZH010000001.1, forward strand.
ATAAGATCGCCGACACCATGCTGGTGGCCGGTTACACAGAGGTCATCGACGCCAAGCTGCGCTACCCGAATACCGCGCTGCTCTACATCGAGTTCGACGCCGAGCAGTTCACCAACATCCCGGCCGTCACCGTGAAGTGCAAGGCCCGCCGCTGGATGGTTCCGAGCAATTACGACCCCATCGCCCGCTCCTACACCGGGACGTGGGACGGTTCGATGAAATCGGCCTGGACCAACAATCCGGCGTGGATCACCTACGGCATCTGTACCGAAGACCGGTTCGGCCTGGGCAAGCGCATCAAGCCGTTCATGGTCGACAAGTGGGAGCTGTACCGCATCGCCCAGTATTGCGACCAGTTGGTGCCGAACGGCCTGGGCGGTCAGGAACCGCGCTTCCTTTGCGACATGAATCTGCAGGGCAAGGCTGACGCCTGGTCGCTGTTGCGTGACATCTCGGCGATTTACCGGGGCATGACGTACTGGGCGCAGGGCCAGTTGGTGATGCAGGCGGACATGCCGCGCGCGCAGGACTTCGACTATGTGTTCACCCGGTCGAACGTCATCGACGGCAAGTTCTCCTATGGCAGCGCCTCGGCGAAAACCCGTTACACCCGGGCGCTGGTCAGCTACGACAACCCGGCGAACAACTACGACACCGACGTCATCCCGTTCGCTGACCTGGATCTGCAGCGCCGCTATGGCGACCGGCCGACCGAGCTGAGCGCCATTGGCTGCACCCGCGCCTCCGAGGCCCAGCGCCGTGGCAAGTGGGCAATCCTCAGCAACAACCAAGACCGCACCGTGTCGTTCAAGACCGGCATGGAGGGCGTGATTCCGCTGCCGGGACACATCATCCCGGTGGCTGACTCGCTGCTGGCGGGCCGTGAAGTGGGCGGCCGGATCTCGGCGGCAGCTGGGCGGGTGATCACGCTCGATCGCGACACCCAGGCCAAGGCCGGGGACCGGCTGATCATCAACCTGCCGGGCGGACGCGCCGAAGGTCGGACCGTGCAAAGCGTCAATGGCCGCGCCGTGACGGTGACCACCAATTACAGTCAGCAGCCGATCGCGCAATTGCAGTGGGCGCTCGACGCCGACGACCTGGCTATCCCGCTGTACCGGGTATTGCGCACCAAGCGCACCACCGAGGGCGCCTTCGAGATCAGCGCGTTGCAGTTCGAGCCGAGCAAGTTCCCCTATATCGACACTGGTGCACGCCTGGAAGAACGTCCGATCAGCGTGATTCCGATCACCGTTGTGCCAGCGCCGGCGAGCGTGACCCTGAGTTCGACTTCGTCGGTCGTGCAGGGGCTGGCCGTGGCTACCATGACCATCAGCTGGGACGCCGTGGATGGCGCCGTCGGCTATGACATTGAATGGCGCAAAGACAGCGGCAACTGGATCAAGGTCCAGCGCACCGGCATGACAAACGTTGACGTGGTCGGTATCTACGCCGGCGCCTATGTTGCCCGGGTGCGCGCGGTGAGCGCGTTCGACATCTCGTCGATCTGGCGCAACTCGATCCTGACAAACCTGAAAGGCAAGGAGGGCTTGCCACCGGCGGTCTCATTCCTGCGTACCGTCAGCAAGGTCTACGGTATCGGCCTTGAGTGGGGGTTTCCACCTGGCGCGGAAGATACTCAGCGCACCGAGATTTGGAACAGCAAGACCAACGACCTCGCCAGCGCTGTGAAATTGGCAGACTTCGCCTACCCACAGGCAAACCACGAAATGCAGAACGTCGTCCCCGGTACCAGCCTGTTTTTCTGGGCGCGTCTGGTCGACCGAACCGGCAACGTAGGTCCGTGGTTCCCAGCGGTGAACGGGGTCAACGGGCAGGTGAGCATCGACCAGGCCGAATACGAGCAGTACTTTCTTGGCAAGATCCAGGAGTCCGCGCTCGGCCAGAAATTGCTGGAGGAAATCGGGAAGATCTCGGGTGATGGGGAGGGCTCGGTCAACGACCGGATCGAACAGGCCAAGCAGGAACTGGAAGAGCTGATGGGTGAAATTACCGATGCCATGGTTTATGACCCGGCGAAGCCGTATGGCAAAGGTGAAGTGGTTAGGCTCGATGGTCGCCTGTTTTCGGCGATCAAGGCTGTACCGGCCGGCACGGCACCACCGAACCCCGAGTTCTGGTATGACATGGGGACGATTGCTGAGACCACCAATGCTTTGGCCTTGCAGGTTCAGCAACACAGCACGCAGATCGAAACCCTCGATGGCAAGGTCTCGGCGCAGGCATCGACGATGCAAGCGCTGCAGGCTGCCTGGCGTGAAGATGATGGAACCGGTGCAATGGCCGATGCGCTTCACGGCTGGAAAAACACAGCCAGTATCGTGACCAATGACAAGGTGAGGGCGGAGGAAAACCGAGCGTCTGCTACCAGAATCACGACGCTTGATGCGGCCGTGGAAACCAATGCTGCAAATGTCACCTCTCTGGCGAGTGCTGTCGCCACCGACAAGGAAGCGACGGCTCAGAAGATTGACACCCTGACCGCGAAAACAAGTGACGCCACAGCAAAGGCCGAGACTGCCAGCACCGTAGTTGCTGGCTTGAACGGTAAGGTCTCAGCCCTGACAACGATCAAGACGTCCACCACCGTGGGCGGAAGAACCGTCATGGCTGGCTTGGCCATTGGCGTAGATGGCGAGCAGCAGGAGTCGCAGATCCTCGCGTTCGCCCAGCGCTTTGCGATTCTGGATGAGGTCAGCGGGCAAATGATCGCGCCGTTTGTGGTTCAGGGCGGACAGGTGTTCATGAACACGGCAATCATCAGCCAGGCGTTCATCAAGGAGTTGGTGCTCGGCATGACGCTGAGGTCAGCAGCGCTGAACAATCAGGGTCTGCCGCTTCTGGAAATCAACATTCCGGCAGGGACCTTCACGCTACGTGGTCAGTCCGACAGCGGCTATACGCTGCTCAACAATAACGGTATCTACGTCTACGACCTCAACTACATCGAGCGCGCCGCACTCGGGAAGATGACGTGATGGATTACTACGGCGCGAGGACGAAGGACGCAGCGGGAAGGGCGACGCTGGAGTCATCGACAATGACCGTTCGATCAGTCGTGACCAAACAGGTCACCGTCCCTCCGATCACCAGCGACTTCACAAGCTTTATCAGCATGCCGGAGATCACCGCGAAGTCATTCGTCTGCGTGACGCTCTCAAACCCGACCAATCCAAATGATGCCTTGCCTGCTGTTTTCTGGTCGACAGGGCAACTAAGGGTGCGGCGTGGGCCGGGGGTGGTGCTCAACGTTTTCATCCTGACATACCAATAGGAGCGAGCATGGACTACGGGTTCCGGTCGCGAAACGGGTCGAACTTTTTTCAGATCGATAGCGAGAACAAGGTTTTGAACGTCGCGGCATCAGGTAGCTACGCAATAGGTAAAACACCCGCTTCGCCGACAACGATCACTACTGCCGTCATCACGTATTCGTCGCCGATCACCACCGCCGAAGCGCCACATGTTTTCATCAACCCGACCAATCACGGCATGTATCACACGCTGATTCACTCGGGTGGCCCGGGGAACTGGACGGGCTTTGCTTTCAAGCTTCACTTGATGGCGCCGTTCAACAGCACGGACTGCAGCGGTAAGTGGCTGGTTGCGACTTTCCGCTCGACCTCGCCACCGAATGAATATGATTTGCGGCTGCGCAACGCAGCCAATGAGCAAATCTTCGTTGGAGCGGACAACCTTCTGGTCCTCACAGGATTCCCGATCAACGAGGGCTGGTCGCTGGACAACAGGGGAGGCGAAGTGTCGGGCATCTACTGGAGTGGGTGCCAGATGCCGTGGACCGGGTCCTACGAGGATTATTTTCTCGCCTCCACTTTGCTGGGCGGGAAGATCAATAACGGCAACACAATCCTCGAGACTCCCTGCGGCTTTCATGCAGGTGTGCGCTCAACACTCAACGGTTATGTGGGGGCGATGGTCAGTTCCGAGGGTGGCACTGCCAAGAACGGCAGGACCACGTTTGCCGCCAGGCCGATGCGCGCGCTTTAAACCAACACACAGCCCGCCGATGAGCGGGTTTTTTTCGACCAAAAAAAGGACACACCATGCCTTGGCTCCGAGGGGGAACAGTCGCCGTCACCAGCGGATCAACGACTGTCGTAGGGACGAACGCCGATTTTGTGGCCAATGCTCGGGTGGGCGACGCGTTCGTCGGGCCTGATGGACTCAATTATGAGATCGGCAACATCGCCAGTCCGACCCAGCTATCGATCATCCCCGCATATAAAGGCGCTACCGTAAGCGGATCTGCCTACGCGATCATGCCGGTGCAGGGCTATCCGAAACTACTGGCCGACGCTTTCAACGGTTTGAAGAATCAGTTCGGCACGCAGTTGGCCGCCCTTGGCACCACTGGTAACTACGACATTCTGCCCGTGGAAAAGGGCGGGACCGGCTCTGATACTTTGGCGGGGGCGAAAAGCAGTCTCGGCATTCTCGATATCCAGACTGTGGTGCGCGGCGGCACCGGTGCGAACAATGCGCCAGACGCGCTCACCAATCTGGGCGCGCTGCCGGTGGCCGGCGGGAAAATGACCGGCGCCCTGAATGAGGCGACCGTTGTCACCCTTGCCAGTGCGGCCACGGTAAACATCGGCGCCGCGACCTCGAACATCGTCAGCGTCAGCGGGAATACGACAATCACCAGCCTGGGGGTAATCGCCTCGGGCGCGCGGCGCACGCTGCGCTTCACCGGCAGCCTCGTCCTAACGCACAACAGCTCGAATTTGATTCTGCCAGGTGGCGCAAACATCACGACTCTGCCCGGCGACTCGGCTGAGTTCCTGAGCTTTGGCTCAGGGTCGTGGGTGTGCCTTGACTACTCTCGCGCAAACGGCAAGCCGATCGCTTTCGCCTACGACCGATCCAACATCCTTGGCGCACTCGCGCAGGCGGGCGGTGTACCGACGGGCGGCATTATCGAACGCAGCTCGAACTCGAACGGATCGTACGTGAAGTTTGCCGACGGGACGCTGATCTGCACGCAGACGAACCAGGGCTCGCTCGGTTTCTACAACGCGTCGAACATCGGCTTTATCTGGACCTACCCCCATCCTTTCAGCTCATACAACTTTGCTACGGCGAACATCGTAGGGACGCTTGGTATTTCCCGGGGGGTCACGTCCGTCGGCGCCTACTCTCGCAACGCGACAACCGCAAACATTTCGGCATTCAGCTTGGGCGGCTTCGCTGGATCTGATGCTACTTCCTTCACTTTCGACTGTTTCGCAATCGGGCGGTGGTACGAATGAAAATTATCTTGAGCCCCCAGCGGCGTGATGATCAATTGGTAGTAACCAAAAGCGGCGAAGTCCTGACCGTCAACGGTTTGGTTTACGACTTCTCGCCGATGGGCAATGGCGACACTCTGCCGCGTGATGCATTGAACAGCGAGTGGTTCGCCGGGGACGTCGACAAGGTCGATGGGGAGCTGGTGCTGACCCTGTTGCTGCCCAACCCATGGAACTACAGCCAGGCACAAGCGTTTCCCGTGCCTCTTCTCAACGTCCTGGACGGCCCCGTCGTCTTCCCCGAACCCAATCTTGGAGAGGAAAACGCAGAGCAGCAGGCGCCAAGTCTTGCAATACCCGCGATGGCCTCGGCCGGAGTTATTGACTGGTCGAAGCTGATCACCGCTGCGATGAAAGCGACGGCGGCAGCGGCAGAGCATCTGGCACAGACCAAGGCTGATCTTACTGCGCGAAATGCGAGAGCGGTCACCCAGATCGCGCGCATCCAAGACCGGGTCGATACGATCGGTTTCGGCATTGATATCGGCGAAGCCACTGCGGAGGACGAAGCCGAACAGGCTGCGCTGCTCGTAACGCTCAAGGCTTGGAAAAAATACAAGTTCGACCTGGGCAAGGTGACGACGCAGCCGACCTGGTATCAGGCGCCAGTCTGGCCTGTTGAGCCGCCAATCCCCGAGATCGTCGCTGCGCCCATGCTGATCTCATCCGGCTCGATTTGACCGCGTCGAACCTGTCCACGCATCTCCCAAGAAATTCCCCGGAGCGAGCCATGCCAATCACTCAGCAGCAATTGCTGCAAATCCTCCCGAACGCCCGCACCCAAGCGGGCGTTTTTGTTTCCGCCCTCAACACCGCCATGCAGCATTACCAGATCGTTGGCCCGCAGCGCGCCGCCGCGTTCCTCGCACAAATCGGGCATGAGTCCGGCCAGTTGCGCTACGTCCGTGAGATCTGGGGGCCGACCGCCGCTCAGCGTGGGTACGAGGGCCGGGCAGACCTGGGCAACACCGTGCCGGGTGACGGCCGGAAGTATTGCGGGCGCGGCCTGATCCAGATCACCGGGCGGGCGAACTACGCCAAGTGCGGTGAGGCGCTGGGCCTTGACCTGATCAATCACCCTGAGCTGCTCGAGCTGCCGCCGCATGCTGCGATGTCGGCGGCGTGGTTCTGGAAACAGAAGGGGCTGAACGATTTGGCCGATCGGGACCAGTTCAATACCATCACCCGGCGAATCAATGGCGGGCTGAACGGTCTTACGGATCGCCTTGAGTTGTGGCAGAGGGCGTGCGCGGTGCTGGCGTGACCGCTGCGCAGCAGAGTTGATGGCTCTGAGCCACACTTGCGAGGCTGCTGGTCTTGAACCATCATTCCTTTTTGATGATGGCGTTATGTACGTGGACAAACGACTCGCAGGGCTTTCGTTTTTGATGACCCTCGCTTGGGTCGCGGTCGTCCTTACAGTCATGTATTGGATGTCACACTGAATACAAAGGGTGAATGGTTGTGGACGGCGTAGTGATGGGCGACAAGATGCAGCGAGAGGCCGATCGTCTGCTTGCGCAGATCGTCCGGACGGATTCGATGATCACTGCAGTGAAGGCGGGAGCACGGGCTGAAGGTTTCGTGCTTGGTCTGGAAACCGCCGGCGCATTACGCTCCGGCGATGCTGAAAGGCTCTACATCATTTTCGAAGCTGCTCTGGTGGATCACCTGAAAACCCTGTCTCAACAATAAAATCATCCGACCGGCTGAATCAGTTCCGGCCCCTGATTGCGCACGTTGCCCACGGCGCGGTCAACCTTGAACCACTCGAAAGCCTCGGATGGTTCGCCCTCATGCAACACCATCTGTTCAGCGCGTTCTTTGGGCGTGGCCGGGTCCAGCCATTCCCGCGCGAGCTCTGGCGGGAGAACGACCGGGCGGCGGTCGTGGATGTCGACCATGCCGCCGGCGCTGTCGGCGGTGATGATCACAAAGCCGTCGTGCTCGCCGGGGCCGTGCTCCTCGTTGGGGTACTGGCCGATCGCGGCGCAGAGGATTGGGGAGCGGTCGCGGTGCCTGATTAGGTAGGGCTGCTTCTTCGGCCCGCCTTCGTCCACCCACTCGAACCAGTTGTTGATCGCGATGATTGCCCGGTGCGGCCAGATCGCGCGGAAGAACGGGCCGTGGGCGACTTTCTCGACACGAGCATTGATCGGCGCAGCGCGGTCTTTCGCCCAGTGCGGGCGCCATCCCCAGCGAACCATGTCGGCGTGCAGGAACTCGCCTTCCTGGTGGAAGAGGGCGAGCTGAGCAGTCGGCGCGGCGTTGTACCGCTCGAAAGGCTGCTCGCCGGTCAAGTTAATGAGCGCGTTCGGCATGCTGAGCGCCGCCACGAAATCGTGAATGCCGCTGTATTGGGAGAGTCGTCCGCAGATTGCCATGCCCTCGGCTGATCGGATTCAGCGTAGACCTGCCAGCGCTGGTTTCGTCACAAACCTTTTTCGGCGCAGCATTCGCAATGACCTGCCAGCTCCTCCCGGTCTCGAGCCTCTCTGTGCAGGCGCTGGTTTTCATTGAACAGATGGTTTCTGCTGTGCTCGACGTCGGCGAATCTTCGCCTTTCGCTCAGTAAATCGCTTTCGGTGTGCTGAAGCTTTGCCCTGAGAGAATCCCTCTCCAGCCTGAGCGCGTCATTGTCTCTGACCAGGCCTTCGATATTCGCCAGCGCTCGATCGAGCCTGAGATTGAGCGCTTCGAATTCGTTCTCGTACATTCTGAGCTGGTGTCGGCAGGTTTCGAGCGGGGTTGGGCTACCGAGCCAATCGTCGGTGTCTTCTATATAGAGCGGATCCACGGGAATGCCTTGCGAGATACTGGTTGCATATACAGTAATTGAGGCGCTGCCAGCGGGCTAGGGTGTGGCGACGAGCTGTAGGATTTTTGATTGGTTTTCGGTCGGCAGAACGCCGGAGGAAGGAAAAAGCCTGTACCAATTTTTGTACCACTGTGTGCGTTTTGCTGTAGATCAGTGGGTGTCGCAGAGTAGGCCAACCTCAATAAACATTGGGGTTGGCTACTCAGAACCCCATAGCAAAACCCAAAAATAATATTAGGAGTATGGCTGAAGAACTGTCGATGGTTGTTTGAGAGACCTGAAAATCTCGTGAAAAGGCCTGTAAAAAGAGCGGTTTCCGGCGAACGGTTGAAG
>JARDZH010000265.1 GCA_029240955.1 Pseudomonas sp.
CATCGGCCGCGTTTACAATGCGACCGCGGTGAGCCTGCATACCGCGATCTCCGTGGGAGGGAGCGCCAGCTCGCGACTGCCTGGCGTCAGGCGCTGCACATGCATCGGATGCACTGGCCTCGTCGCGAGCTTCGCTCCCTCCCACATCGGCCGCGTTTACAATGCGACCGCGGTGAGCCTGCATACCGCGATCTCCGTGGGAGGGAGCGCCAGCTCGCGACGGGGCAGGACGCAATATCGGCACAGTCTGACCGACGCTTCGCCAGCAAGCTGGCTCCTACAAGTCCTGCGTCGCAAGTGTAGGAGCCAAGCTTGCTGGCGATGTGGCGCGCCATCCGATCTTCACGTATGCGGATTGCCGGCCGCCGCTGTGGGCGCTGCGTATTGCGGTTTGAGCTTGCCATCCTGATCCAGCAACCAGGCGTCGAGCACCTCGCGTACCACCGGTCCCGCAACTCGCCCGCCCGCCTCGCCGTTCTCGATCATCACCGACACCACGATCTTCGGCCGTTCGGCCGGCGCAAAGCCCACGAACAGCGCGTTATCGCGATGACGTTCCAGCGTCTTGTCGCGGTTGTAGCGTTCGCCCTGTTTGATGGCGACTACCTGCGCGGTGCCGCTCTTGCCCGCGATGTGATACTGCACGCCCTGCGCCGCTGCCCGGGCAATGCCGCGCGGATCGTGCATCACCATCTGCATGCCGACGTTGACCTGGTCCCACTCACGCGGGTCGCGCAGCACAATATTGGGCATCGGATGCTCGTCCACCGGTGGCTGGCCGCCGACTTGCATCGCCAGATGCGGACGGTGCCACACCCCTTTGCTGGCGATCAGCGACGTCGCCTGCGCCAGTTGCAGCGGCGTGACCTGCATGTAGCCCTGACCGATCCCCAGGATCACCGTCTCGCCCGGAAACCAGGCCTGGCGCCGGGTGGCGCGTTTCCATTCGCGCGAAGGCATCAGGCCTGCCGATTCCTCGAACATGTCCAGCGACACCTTCTGGCCGATGCCGAACATCGTCATGTAATCGTGCAACCGATCAATGCCCAGCTTGTGCGCCAGCGTATAAAAATACGTGTCGTTGGAGCGCATGATCGCGGTGTCCATGTCCACCCAGCCATCGCCGCTGTGGTTCCAGTTGCGGTACTTGTGATCGAAGTCCGGCAGCTGGAAATACCCAGGGTCGAACACCCGCGTCGAGGCATTGACCACACCGGTATCGAGCCCGGCAATCGCCACCTCCGGCTTGACCGTCGAACCCGGCGCATACAGCCCGCGCAACACGCGGTTGAACAGCGGCCGGTCGACGGAATCGCGCAGCGCGGCGTACGCCTTGAAGCTGATGCCGGTCACGAACAGATTCGGGTCGAAGCTCGGTTTACTGACCATCGCCAGCACCTCGCCGGTTTCCGGGTCCAGCGCCACCACCGAACCGCGGCGATCACCCAGCGCCGCCTCAGCCGCTTGCTGCAAGTGCACGTCCAGGCTCAGGGTGATGTTCTTGCCGGGCACCGGATCGGTGTGTTTCAGCACGCGCAGCACGCGGCCCTGCGCATTGGTCTCGACTTCTTCGTAGCCGACGTGGCCGTGCAGCTCGCTCTCGTAAAAGCGTTCGACGCCGGTCTTGCCGATCGACTGGGTGCCGCGGTACTCGGTGTCGAGGCCGCGCGCTTCCTTCTCGTTGATCCGTCCGACATAGCCGATGGAATGCGCAAAATGCGCGCCTTGCGGGTAATGCCGCACGAACTGCGCCGCGACGTCCACACCGGGAAGCCGGTACTGATTCACCGCCAGCAAGGCGATCTGCTCTTCGGTCAGTTCGTACAGCAAGGTTGCCGGCTCGAACGGGTGCCGCACCTGCTTGAGTTCCTTGTCGAAGAGAATGCGGTCTTCGTCGGGCAGCGAGAGAATGCTCATCAGCTCGTCGATCACCCTATGCCAGTCGCCCGCGCGCTCGCGGGTCAAGGTCAGGTTGAAGCTGGGCCGGTTGTCGGCCAGGACCACGCCATTGCGGTCGTAGATCAGGCCGCGCTCCGGCGGAATCGGCAGCACATGAACCCGGTTGTTCTCGGAAACCGTCGAGTGATAGGCGAATTCGGTGACTTGCAAGAAATACAGGCGAGCCACCAGACAGGCGCTCAGCACCGCGATCAGGGCCACGCAGGCGAGAACCCTGCGATTGACCAGTCGGGTTTCCTTTTCATGGTCTTTGAGGTGCAGCGGATTGGGCATTTCTACAGCTACTCGGTAAAGCGCACAGCACGCGCGAACATGTAAATGAATATGTCGGCGCGCACCATACCAAGAACTGGCCGGCAACTGGCACTGCGATGTCCCCATGCAAATGAAAGTTCTGTCAGGTTCATGCGCGGGCCAATCCGATCGAATGATTTCGCACGCTCAAGGTCCGATACTGCATGACCGGTATTGAGCCAGTCGCATTACATCCATGACGGAGTCTTCACATGAAAAGCAAATCCTTGATCGCCTGCATGACCCTGTTCGGCTGCTTCTCGGTCGCGACCCTGCCGGTGCAGGCCGATGAAAAGCCGGAGCCCAAGGTGGAAGAGTCCCAGTACAACCGCCACGAACTTGAGTTGGGTTCGCGCGTTCCCGAGCAGTTCCGTCGTAGCGATTCGGGCATCAAGGACTGGAAAGCCAAAGGCCTGGCCGAACCTGCGAAAGAAAGCGAGTGGATCCAGATCAACGACAAGTACGTGCGCTATCAGAAAGTGAACGGTCAGATCGTCGACATCGTACCCGCCAACAAGTAAGCCCTGCCCAGCGGCAGGACGTCCTGCCGCGTAATGCGCTAGTCTCGGTGCACTGCCACCGGGACTTTTTGCATGGACACCGTAAAGCCCTCCGCCCGCGCGACGCCCTTCTTCTGGCGTGACGAGCGCGTGCCCTTCGTTGAAGCCCGCTCTGTCGAGGACGGCCGCAAGGTCTGTTACGCCCGTCATTCCCACGACGTGTTTTCCATTGGCGCGATCACCGCTGGCAGCAGCACTTATCTGCACGAGAAGACGTCGCAGACCGTGGCTCAGGGTACGGTCGTGCTGATGAACCCGGGCGATGTGCACGCGTGCAACCCGATCGCTGACCAGCCGTGGTCGTACGTGATGCTCTACGTCGACAGCCTGTGGCTGAGCCGGCTGCAAGCTGAACTGCTCGACGAACCGCAGAGCGGTTTTCAACCGCTGGCCGCGACCTCCAGCGATGACCCTGAATTGTTTGCTCGATTGATCGACCTGTTCGAGACGCTCACCGACCCTGATTTAGACCCGCTGGACAAGGAATGCGTCGCCGTGGCGTTTTTCACATTTATGCAGCACCGGCTCGGCAGCACGCCCCGTTCGCTCGACACGCCCGTGCGACGGGTCGATCAGGCCGCCGAGTACATCGAGTCGAACTTTGCGCACTCGCTCAGACTGGACGACATTTGCACGGCGGCGAACCTCTCGCCTTCGTACCTGATCCGTGCCTTCGAGCAGCGCTATCACATGACCCCGCACGCCTACCTGCTCAACCAGCGCATTCAGCACGCCCGCAATCAGCTCAAGCAGGGCAAGTCGATTGCAGAGGTTGCCCTTGAAACCGGCTTTGCCGATCAGGCGCACTTCCAGCGCGAGTTCAAGAAACACCTTGCTGCGACGCCCGGCCAGTACCGAACTCTGGATCAGCCCAGCAACAGGTACAGCGCGCAGCCCACCAGCAATGCGGCCATGAGCCTATTGAACAGCCGCACGCCTGTCGCGCTGCGCAAGTAGAGGCTCAGAAAACTGCCCGCATACGCCCAGCACCCCAGCGACAGATAACAGACGACACAGTAGATCGCCGAGAACTGCCAGATCAGCCGCGCCTCGCCGTTGGCGACGAACACGCCCATGCCAGCGATCGACGCGAGCCACGCCTTGGGGTTGAGCCACTGCATCAGCGCCCCGTACAGCAGTGACGGGCGAGCGCTTTCCTGCCGGACGTTGAGCTGGCCGTCATCGGCCGCCAGCCGTACGGCCATGTACAGTAGAAACGCCACGCCCGCCCACTGAATCGCGCGGGTCAGGAATGGCCACTGGCGCAGCGTTTCGTGTAACCCGAAACCGATCAGCACCAGCAGCAGGGTGAACCCGAGCGTAGCGCCGAGCACGTGACGCATGCTTGGCCAGAAGCCGAACCGGGCCCCGGAACTGAGCGCAACAATGTTGACCGGCCCCGGCGTGATGGACGATGCCAGGGCGAACGCGGCCATGGAAATGAAAACACTCTTGAGTGACCTCTGAATCAGGAAAAGAATGACCCGATCAAGGTAATGAGCGCAGCTATCGCAGTATTGAAGGAAATTACCCTGTCGCTATGAACACTGGCGGTGGCGGCCGTGACAAATAAATTGCAGCAAAGTGCCATCACTGCCGATAAACTGAGCAGCAATCATCAAAGGAGCATGACATCACGCCGTCGGGAGGCATTTAATGAGGAACGCCGGTGCACATCGAGCCCTTGAAAGACCTGCAGGATTATCTGAAACGTACCGCCGATGACCTGGAACGGGTTTCTCGGCAGATGTCCGGCCACTTGCAGTATCTGCAGCATTCGTCGCGCACCTGCGACGCGCGGGAAATGAGTGCGCGCATCGAAGGTCTGCAGGCATCCGCCGATGACTTGCGTCGGGTATTCAACGGTTAATCGTCCTGCGCCTGCGACAGCGGTCGGGCGACCTGAGA